>CAYMRG010000033.1:0-5015 GCA_964392555.1 uncultured candidatus Brocadiaceae bacterium | reverse complement strand
TTCGCCGAGCGCGATGCGCCCGGTGCCGTCGGTCTGCAGCGACACCTGCACCGGCTGGCGGTAGTCGCGGTGCTGCAGCGTGACGACGGCCTGCCAGCCATCCTTGGTCTCGCCGTCCTTGCCGCGCGCTTCGAGCTCGTAGCCGCGCGTCGTCCGCAGCAGCGACGTGGTGGCGGTGGCCGCGGTCTCGTCGATGCGGTTGACGCGGAATTGCGAGATCGTGTCCTGCACTTCGATCTCCTTGCCGTCGAGACCCTTCACCTTGCCGCGCAGCGTCGCGCTCAGGATCGTCAGCCGTTCGGGCACGGCCAGCTCCTGCACGAACTCGCCGTCGGTGGTCAGCGCGAGGTCGCGATACTCCTGCGTCGTGGTGAGGCCGTCGAGGTCGGTCGCGACGACCTGCAGCACCGGCTGCTCGAGCACGCGCAGCGGCAGCGCCCGGCCGGCGACCGAAAGCCGCGGCCGCACGAACAGCCTCGCGCGCAGCCCGGCGATCAGCGCCTCGCGTTCGACGTGGATGCCGACCGACAGCACGTAGTTCTCGGCCTCGTGGCGGAAGACGTCGAGCGCCGCGCGCGGGCCGCTGCGCAGCACGATGCGGTGGTCGCCCGGGTCGGTCGAGAACGGCAGCTGGATCTCGCCGTCGGCGTTGGCCGTGTACTCGCGCCCGCCGAACCAGATCACCGCCTCCTTCTGGTGGCGGCCGCGTTCGTCGTAGACGCGGACCGCGTGGCCGCCCGCGTTCGGCCGGTCGACGGCGCGCAGGCCGCCCTTGCGGATCACGGCGCGGCTGCTGATGCCGTTGCCGACGAACTCGACGACGTAGGTGCCCGGCTCCTGCAGCATCGGCAGCGCGAAGCCCCGCCGCACGCGGCGCAGCGGCGATTCCTTGTAGATGACCGTCTGCTCGTGGTTGGGGATCAGGCCGTCGAGCTCGATAGAGGTGTCGACCTCGCGCTGGCGCTCGACGTAGTAACGGAATGCGTCGATCGCGTAGACCTTGACCAGCAGCGTCGGCACGTTCTTGACGTCGACGTCGATCGCCACCGGCGCGTCGGCGGCGAATTCCTGCTGCTGCGTGCGCGGGAACAGGATCTCGACGCGCTGCTCGAGCTGCCGCAGCGCACCTGCGTCGCCGATCATCGCGGTCCAGCGTTCGGCGTCGCCCTGGCCGAGCAGCAGCTTGGTCTCGGCGAACACGCGCTTCAGCCAGTTGCCGTCGACGAACTCGACGTACGGCTCCCACGAGTCCTCCTTGGCGAACAGCGCCTCGAAGCACGCGCGCACCAGCGCGTGGTCGTCGCCGATCGACTGCAGACCGGTCGGGAAGTCGCCGCGCGGGTCGACGAATTCGTCGGAGCGCGGGTGGCGCTGCAGCTTCTCGGCGACGTAGTCGAAGCGGCGCGGCAGCCGCAGGTACTCGAGGAAGCGCGCCTTGTCGGGCTGCCCCTGGTCGAGGTCGAGGGCGAGCTGCTGGTAGAGGATCTGGGCCTTCAGCGAGTTGAAGCTCGGCGCGAGCCGCTGCGCGAACTGCCACAGGCGCCGCAGGTGCGCTTCGCGCTGCGCCGGGTCGTCGAGGTCGACGTCGGCCCCGGGGTTCAGGCGCGCGAGGTACGCGTTGACGAACCGCGACTCCTGCAGCAGCGCGGGACGCAGCTGCAGGCACGCCTCGAGCTGCGCGATCCGCAGCTCGCCGTGGACCGGAACCGAACCGAACCCGCCGCTCTGGCGGTGGTCGAGATCGCGGACGACGAGGGCCGGCAGGTTGGGGACGTCGCTGCGCTGCAGACGCTGCAGCAGGCTGTGCAGCTCGTCGGCGCCGAGTTCCTCGGCGGCGAGCGCGAACAGCGCGTGGTCGGTGAAGCCGTCGAACGAGCCGGGGTGGCTGCGCCGCGCCTGGACGGACAGCGTCTCCGGCGCGATCAGCCGCGGGTCGAGCTGGCTCGGCAGCTCGGTCTTCGCGCCCGGCACGACCCGCTGGTGGTCGAACTGCAGGTCGAGGCGCCGGCGGAGGAAATCGTAGGCGGCGTCGGGGTTCTTCGGATACTCGAGCAGCCAGACGCGGTTCTCGATCTCCGGCACGCGCGCCGAACGGCCGAGCCGTTGGATCCAGGCGACCAGCAGCGTGCGCACTGCGGTGAAGTCGCCGGCGTCGAGCCGTTCGCGGCATTGGTAGTAGTACCAGGGCTCGGTGCCCGGCGTCAGCGTCTTCACCGCCTCGGCGCGGTTGTCGGACAGGGCCCAGGTCTCCTCGAAGCCGACCGGGGTGCCCTGCGCGTTCAAGGCGGCGGTCAGCGCAGCGATCGCGAGCAGGAGGGACGGACGCAGGGGCGTGCGGGGTAGGTTCATGGCAGTGGCGCTCGGAGCTCGGCAATGGTCAGCGGGAGAAGGTCGGTATCAGCGCGACGGCGGCGCGATGTCGCGCACGGTGGCGCCGCGCTGCTCGTCGAGCACGAGCACCGCGTAGCGTTCGGCGCCGAGGTTCGGATCGTCCGACAGCGACGCGTAGTCGAAGCGGCCGCGCAGGTCGGTGTAGCCGTCCTTGTGGAACTTGATCGAGCCGTCGGGCATCCGCGCGAACACCTTGACGTAGGCGCGCGAGATCGGCGCGCCGCCGTCGGCCGCGGCGACCGCGACCTGGCCGTAGCTCTCGAGGAAGCGCACGTCGAGCCTGTTGGCGAAGAACTGCTGCGAACGCAGCAGGCCGGCGGCCCGCACCTCGACCAGCACGTTCGCGGTCTGCAGGTTGTCGGGCAGCGCGAACGCCACCTGGCTGCCGTCCTTCGGCAGATCGCGGACCTCGCTGAGCGTCGGCTGCACGTAGGCCGCCGAGCGACCCTCGCCGCGGCCGAACGGCTGCGACGAGAACGCGAACTCGACGTCGAGCGCGTAGTAGCGGACCTCGCACTGCGCGAGGTTCTTGTAGCTCAGCACGACGCGTTTGCCGTCCAGCGCCAGCTCGAGCGACGGCGCGAGCGCCGCGGCGACGTCCTGGCTGGGCTCGGTGCCGGTGGTCGGCGCCTTGCCCTCGGCCTCGTCGAGCTGCGCCAGAACGTCGCGGAAGCGCTTCTGCCAGTGCGCGATCGGTTCGTCGCGGTGCCGCGACGCGACGTCGCGCGCGGTCCGCGTGTCGCCGGTGAAGAAGCACAGGTAGGCCTGCAGGTAGTCGTACTGCAGGCGCGTCGTCAGCTTCGTCCCGTCGACCTTGGCGAACGCGGCGAGCGCGTCGGCGATGCGGTTCTGCAGCAGCAGGTAGTAGGTGGCTGCGAGCCAGTCGGGTGCGTCGAGCTTCGGGTGGTAACCCAGCAGGTCGACGAACGCCGCGTACTGCGCCGCCAGATCCGCATTGCGGATGACGTTGCGGTTCTCGAGCTGGTGCGCGCGCGGGTGCACCAGCGGATCCAGCTCGAGGTGTTGGTAGCTGCGCCGTTCGATCGGGTCGATGTCGAGCAGCGGCGAACGCAGCCACGTGCCGCACTGGGCGAGGAAGTCGGGGCGTTCAGCGAGGTACTCGCGCGTCGCGCCCGGATCGCGGTGCAGGATGCCGTAGGACCACAGCGTCGGCTCGAACACGTGCCGCGCGCGCAGCTTGTTCAGCAGCGAGGTGAAGAACTCGCGATCGCGCATCCGCCAGGCGAGCCGCGACAGGTCGAGCCGCTGCAGGTTGTGGCCGTCGAGGTAGGCGAGGACCTCGGGGCTGGTCGCCATCTGCGAGACGTGCTCCCACGACGACTCGTCGATCCGGCTCGGCGTCGCGACGACGTGCATGGTGGAAGGCTCGGCAGCGGCGGCGAGCTGTCCGCGTTCGGCGGCGTGGGCCGGGTAGTGGGCGAAGTCGCCGGTCGCCGGGAAGTAGAACGCGTATTCGAGCGAGGTCGTCGCGTACGGCGCGAGCTCGATCGGCACCCCGCGCGTCCAGAAGCCGCGCTGCACCGGCAGGGCGCCGGCCGGGATCTGCAGCAGCACGTTGACCTTGCGCGGCGTCGACGTCGGGTTGGTGACGACGACCTGGCAGCCGTAGGCGACGCCGGCGAGGAACTCGCCGGTGACGAACGCATCGCGGCGCTCGCTGCCCTCGAAGCGGTAGCGGTCGTCGAGCCGGTAGAAGTTCTGGCCGAGCAGCAGCGGCGGCATGTCGGGCGCCTTCTGCGTCGCCGTCACCTCCTTGCGCGCCAGCAGCAGCGGCGTCGCGGCGCGGATCGCGCGATCGGCGCCTTCGCCGACGTACTCGTGCTTGCCGGCGTCGAACGGCAGGTCCAGCACGCTCAGCGCCATCATCATCTCGAGGAAGCTGCCGGTGACGTCGAGGATCGCCGTCGACGCGAACGGCTGGCCGGCCGGCGCGGTCGCGTAGTCGAGCCAGAAGCGGCTGGGCGCGACCACGTCGGGCGTGGTCTGCTCGATCCTCAGGTGGAAGTAGTCGTGTTCGGCGAGCACCTTGGTCGGTTGGACGAGGGCGAACAGCTGCGACACGTTCTTGCGCAGCTCCTCGACCGACTTCTCGGCGTCGGCCAGCCGTTGGCGGGATTCTCCGAGGTAGAAGTCGTCGCTGCCGGTCTTGGCCTGCTCCTCCCTCTCCGTGAGGGCGGAATTGCGCTTCTTCAAGTCGGCCACGCCGGCTGCCAGACCGCCGGTGGTGGGGCCGCCCGGCCCGGCGGTCGCCGGGCCGTCGGTGCCGCCGGCGCCGCCGCTCGGTCGCGGCACGCCGGGGGGGCGACCGGCTTCTTCCTTGCCGGCCGCATCGAAGTCCACGCGGCCCAAGAACGCCGCCGACTTGTCGAACTCGTCGAATGCGAGCGTGGTCATGGCCTGGTCGAACAGTTTGTCGGCGAGCTGCAGGTCGACCGGTCGCAGCTCGACGCCTTCGCGGACCAGGCGACTCGTCGCCGCGAGCTCGTCGCCGCCGATGCGGCGCGCGAGCAGCACCTTCTCGATCAGGTTGAGCTGCGCGAACTGCCATGGCTCGAGGTAGCCGCGCAGGTCGTCGTCGAGCAGCCAGTGGTCGAGGAACTTCT
>CAYMRG010000032.1:0-18101 GCA_964392555.1 uncultured candidatus Brocadiaceae bacterium | reverse complement strand
TGCTCGACCGTCGCCGCCAAGGACGCTCTGCAGCTCACCAGACTGCGCGCGCTGCGCCACCTCGACCTGCGCGATTGCCAGGGTCACTTCCGCGGCCAGACGATGTCCATGGGCGGCGAACTCGAGTCCCCACCGATCCAGGACGGCATCGGCGTCACCGACGCGGTGGTCGCCGCGCTCACCGACCTGCCGCTCGAAACGCTGCTGCTCGGCGGCTGCGAGGCCCTGACCGATGCGATTGCCGAGCCGCTGGCGAAGCTGACGACGCTGCGCACGCTCGATCTCGGCGAGCTGCCGAAGGTCACCGCGGGTGTGTTGCCGCGCCTGCCGACGGGCCTGCACTCGCTGGCGCTCGACGACAACCCGCAATTCGACGACGCTGCGCTGGCCAGACTGCCCGCCGCGCTCCACCTGCGCAGCCTGGGGCTCGGCGGGCTCGTGGGCCTCACCGACGCAGGTCTGGCGACGATCCTCGCCCGCCACGCGCTGCAGGAACTCGATCTGCACGTGCCGCGCATCAGGACGAAGGACGGAACGCCGACGACGCGCATGACCCTGTCGCCGGCGTCCCTCGACGCGATCCTGGCCCAGCGCGGACTGCGCAGCCTCAACCTGCACGGCGTGACCTGGGTCGATGGCTCCGTGCTCGCCAAGCTCGCCGAACTGCCCGAAATCGCGCACCTGGACCTTTCCCGCTGTCGCAAGCTGAAGCCGGCCGACCTCGCCGCGTTCCCGCACCTGCAGGATCTCAACGTCTACAGCACCGGCATGGCGAACCCCGACGTCGTCGCGGTTGTGGCGCGCTGGCCGGGCTGCCTCGTGGTCCTGCCGAACGGCAACCGCCATCAGGTGCCCTGATCCCTCACACCATCAGCACCAGCTTGCCGAGCGCCTCACGTTCCTCCAGCAACCGGTGCGCCTCCCCGACCTGGCCGAACGGCAGCGTCCGATCGAGCACCGCGCGCAACCGCCCCTGGTCGAACAGCCGCAGCAGCGCGCGCAGATCACCCTTGCTGCCCATCGTCGAGCCGAGGATCGACAGGCTCTTGAAGAACACCGCGTGCAGCGAGATCGCGACGTCGCCGCCGGTCGTGGCGCCGCAGGTGACGAGACGGCCGCCGCGGGCGAGGCACTTCAGCGAACCGTCGAACGTCTCCTTGCCGACGTGCTCGAACACGACCTGGACGCCGGCCTTGCCGGTCAGCTTCCTGACCTCGGCGACGAAGTCGTCGCTGCGGTAGTCGATGACGTGGTGCGCACCGAGCGCGGCGACGCGGGCGCACTTCTCGGGGCCGCCGGCGGTGGCGATGACGCGCGCGCCGAGCACGTTGGCGATCTGCACCGCGGCGCTGCCGACGCCCGACAGGCCGGCGTGCACCAGCACGGTCTCGCCGGCCTTCAGCTCGGCGCGGCGCGCGAGCATGTTCCAGGCGGTCTGGAAGACCAGGCACACGGTCGCCGCCTGGGCGACCGACAGCGACTTGGGCTTCGGCGCGACGTTGGCGACCGGCACGCAGACGAACTCGGCCGCGGTACCGTCGCCGCTCTCGCCGAGGATGTGGTAGCCGCGGCAGAGCTGGTCGAGGCCGGTCTGGCACGGCTCGCACGCGCCGCACGACACGCCGGGCTGGATCACCACCGGATCGCCCTCGGCGACGCCGCTGGCGCCCGGGCCGAGCGCGTCGACGACGCCGCAGCCGTCGCTGCCCAGGATCAGGGGCAGCGGGAAGGTGTGGCCCGGCACGCCGCGCCGTACCCACGTGTCGAGATGGTTGAGCCCGACCGCCTGCATGCGCACGCGGACCTGGCCGGGACCGGGCGCCGGCACCGGCCGTTCCTCGAGGAGCAGCTTGTCGAACCCGCCGTGCTCGCGCACGACGACGCACCGCATCGTGGCCATCGCCCGCGATGATCGCCGGGGGTCGCGCGGGCGACAAGCGAACGTCAGTCGTGACGAGATTGTCCGGTCTGCGTTACCGCTGGCCCATGTTCCCCCGACCTGCTTCGCTTCCCCCCGTGACCCCGCTCCGACTGTATTCCGTCCCGCTGCTGCTGCTCGCCGCCGCGGCGCTTCCGGCCCAGGCGCCGACGACCCACCGCATCGCTCGCGAGGACGTGCTCGGCACGAGCAGCCTGCTGGTGGTCGTCGCGGCCGACGAGGCCGGCGCGACCAAGGTCGAGCAGGCCGTGTTCGGCGAGGTCGAGCGTCTGCGCCACGTGCTCAGCGCCTACGACGACGACAGCGAACTCAGCCAGCTGGTCAAGGCGGGTCAGGCCAAGGTCTCGCCCGACCTCGCCGCGGCGCTGCGGCTGGCGGCCGACTGGCGCGAACGGACGCACGGCGCCTTCGAGCCTGGCGTCGCCCGGCTGACCGCGCTGTGGAACGCGGCCGCCAAGGACGGCAAGGAGCCCGACGGTGCCGCGCTGCAGGCGGCGGTCGCGACGTTCGCGCAGCCGCCGTTCGCGCTGGCGGACGGCACGGCGACGACGCACGGCGCGATCGCGCTCGACGGCGTCGCCAAGGGCTGGATCATCGACCAGGCATTCGCGGCCGGCAACCGCGCCGGCGGGGCGAGCGCGCACGTCGCGAGCTTCCAGATCGGCGGCGACCTGCGCATCGCCGGCGACACGCGCGACGTCGCGATCACCGACCCGCGCCATCCCGCGGCCAACGGCGAACCGCTGGCGACGCTGCGGCTCGCCAACGCGGCGCTGGCGAGCAGCGGCGGCTACGAACGCGGCTTCGACGTCGCGGGCAAGCACCACTCGCACATCCTCGACCCGCACACGGGTCACCCGGCCGACGGCGTGCTCGGCGCGACCGTCGTCGCAGCGGACGTCGCGGCGGCCGACGCGCTGGCGACGACGTTGTGCGTGCTGCCGGCCGAGGACGGCCTGAAGCTGCTCGCGGCCAACGGCGCCGAAGGCGTCCTGGTCACCGCCGATGGCGAGGTCCACGCCAGCGCGGGCTGGGCGAAGCTCGCGGCGCCGGCGCCCGAAACGCCGTTCGCCGGCAGCCAGCCGTGGCGCGAGGGGTATGCGCTGCAGGTCGCCTTCGAGATCAAGGCGCCCGCCGAAGAAGGCGGCCGACGCCGCGGCGGCTGGAAGCGCCCCTACGTCGCGATCTGGATCGAGGACATCACCGGCGGCCCGGTCAAGACGCTGTGCCTGTGGATCGAGAACCCGCGCTGGCTGCGCGATCTGCGCCGCTGGTCGCGGCAGTACGCGGAGATGCCGCAGATGCCCGACCTGGTGTCGTCGGCGACGCACCGCGCCGGCAACTACACGCTGACCTGGGACGGCACCAGCGACGACGGCATCCACGTCGCGCCGGGCCGCTACACGGTCTGCATCGAGGCGACGCGCGAACACGGCACCTACCAGATCATCCGGCGCGAGGTCGAACTCGGCGGCGACGCGGTGCGCGTCGAGCTGCCCGGCAATGAGGAGATCGCCAAGGCCGAACTGCGCTTCGGCGCAGCCAAGGCGGAGCAGGCGCCGCGATGAGTGAGCCGCGCCGCCGGTGGTTGCCGCAGCTGATGCGCTGGCTGCACATCTATGCGTCGATGCTCGGGCTGGTCGCGACGCTGCTGTTCGCGGTGACCGGCCTGACGCTGAACCACGCCGACTGGTTCGAGAGCGGTGAGCCGACGACGCGCAAGCTCGAGGGCAGCGTGCCGAAGGATCTGCTCGCCGGCGACGTCGACAAGCTGAAGGTCGCCGAGATGCTGCGCGCGGCGCACCGGCTGCGCGGCACGTGCAGCGTCTCGATCGAGGACGACGTCTGCATCGCGGTCTGGAAGGGACCGGGCTACTCGGCGGACGCGACGATCGAGCGCGCCGACGGCAAGTACGTGATCGAGGAGTCGCGGCGTTCGGCGTTCGCGGTGCTCGACGACCTGCACAAGGGCCGCGACTGCGGTCCGGTGTGGGCCGCGGTCATCGACGTCGCCGCAGTCGTGCTGACCTTCCTGTCGGTGACCGGCCTGTGGCTGCTGTTCTACCTGAAGAAGCGGCGCCGCAGCGGGCTCATCGTCGCTCTGGTCGGCGGCGTCGTGCTGGTGGTGTGCTTCGCGCTCGGCGTGCCGTGAGGCTCCCGTGAGCGTCAGCGGAACTCGACCGCGTGCGGCAGGTGCTCGGCCGAATCCGCCATCGCCGCGTTCGCGGCTGCGCCATCGATCAGCGCCGTGACGCCGCGCGCGCGCCACGCCTCGATCGCAACGATCGCAACCAGGACCGCGATGCCGACGCGCGGCCGCGCCACCGCCGGCCAGCGCGGCAGCAGCCAGCGCGCGAACGCGACCGCGAGCCCGAGTGCCACGACCGGCACGCACAGCGCCCCCTGCCGCGCGTAGCCGAAGAACGCCAGCACGACGATGCCGCGCGTCACCGCGAGCGCGAACCACGGCCAGGCCCAGCGTTCGCGGCGCAGCGTCCACAGCCCCGCGAGCGCGACGGCGAGCACGCCGACGCGCCAGACCACCGGCCACCAACCGGTCGCGGTGACCATGTCGACCGGGCGCCGCGTTCCCGACAGGCCGATCGGCAGCGCATACCCGCCGACGCCGCCGACGGCGCCCTCGACGCCGAACCACGCCTTGCGCAGCAGCCGCAGCGCGGCGCCGCCCGGATCGCTCGCCAGCTCGTGCAGGCCCATGCGGTAGCCGTGCACGATCGCGTCGAGGTGCGGCGGGTAGCCGAACGCGATCGTGCCGGCGCGCGGCAGCACGCGGCGCAGACCCGGCGGATAGCTGGCGTCGCCGCCGGTCAGCGGCGGCGGGCGGTCGAGCGCTTCGCGCGAGAAGGCGCCGTTCGCCTCGGGCGTGTTGGCGAGGAAGAAGTTGAGGCCGCCGTAGAGGCAGACGAACGACTTCGGCAGCGGCTCCGGCCAGCAGTCGTAGGCCTGCCGCACGATGTCGAGGTCGACCGCGCGCACCTCGCGGCCGCCGCGCACGCGCACCGTGTCGGTGACGAACTGGTAGGTCGGCGCCTGCTGGAACGCGGGCAACGCGCGCACGGCGGTCAGCGCGTCGGCCGTCCACGGCAACCCGTTGGGGATCACGACGCCGGCCGGCGGCAGGTTCGGCGCACCCTCGCGGTTGTAGGCGTCGGTCATCGACCACGCCGTGAGCTGCCACGGCGTCACGGTCGCGACGAACGCGAGCGTCGCGAGCCCGACCGTGCGCCAGCGCGCCGGTGCGCCTTGCCACACCAGCAGCGACAGCAACGTGGCGAACGTCAGCAGGTGCTCGGCGCGCAGCAGGCAGAGCGCGGCGTTGAGCGCGCCGCAGGCGATCGCGACCGGCACGCTGGCACGCACGACGAGCCGTTCGTGCAGCAGCACGGCGACCAGCGTCAGCACCAGGAACGGCAGCTCGACGTGCAGCCCGCTGCCGAGCAGCAGCAGGTTGCTCGACACGGCACACAGGCCAGCGGCCAGCAGCGCGGCCGGCGGCGCGAGACGCTGCCGCAGCAGCAGCCAGACCAGCGGCGCGACCAGTGCGCCGAGCGCCGCGAACACCGCGCGCGGCCACCATGCTGCCGACGGGTCGCCGTTCCACAGCGTCGCGACCAGCCACTCCATGCCCGGCGGCCGCAGCGGCAGACGCATCAGCTCGTCGACCACGCCGTGCGCGTGGTTCTGCGCGAGCTTCTGCCACTCCGGCGCATCGCCCTGGAACCCGACGTGCCAAGCGGGCCCGGCATCCGGACCCGCGTGCCAGAACAGCAGGCGCAGGGCGAGGCCGAACACGAACAGGACGACGGCGGGACGCACGTCGAGACCATAACGGCACGGGGCGCCCGGACCGAGGTCCGGACGCCCCGCGACGATCACCACCCGTTCGTCACAGCGTGAACAGGTTCAGGAACTGGTTCGACGTGATGAACGCCGTCAACGTCGGGTTGATCGTGACGACCTGGCTGAACCAGAGCGTGCCGACCGCCGAGGCCACGGGCGGCGCCGCGAACGTCGCGACCAGGTCGCCGGTGGCATCCGTCCCGGCGAAGTAGGCGACCAGCGTCGGCCCACCGACCAGAACCGGCGGCAGCGGCGCGACCAGCGTCGGGCCGGCGGTGTCGCCGATCGCGAGGATCACGGGCGCCCCCGGCAGCGTCGTGTGGATCGCCAGCGTGACCGTGCCACCCTGCTGGATCTGCTCCGGCAGCATGGTCATCGTCGCGTCCAGCGGTGCCACCGGCACCTCGCCGACTTCGAAGTCGTCGATCTGCCAGCCACCGAGGTTGAGCGCGACGTCGGTCGTCAGACGGAACTCGATCTGGACCGCCGAGTTGTTGTCCGCAGCCGGGATCGCGTACTGGACCGTCTGCCAGGCGGTGTCCTGGAGGTGCGAGTTGGCCGGGTTGGCCCAGACCTCGACGCCGTTGACGAAGATCCGCGCCTGGTCGTAGATGCCCTCTTCGCACGACAGCCAGCGCTTGAACCGCAGCGTCACGCCCTGGCGGCCGGTGCAGTTGAGCACCGGCGAGCGCAGGTAGTAGTCGATGCTGTTCGGGTAGCGGCCGTTCGAGGTGCCCTGGCCGAGGTCGGTGCCGTAGACGCCCGTGCCGCTGACGGCGGTCGCGGGGTCGGCCCACGTCACGCCGGTCACCGTGCCGGACTTGCCGGCGGGAGCGCCGAGCTGCCAGTCATCCGTGCCGATCGTGCTGTAGCGACCGTGCGTCCAACCGGCGGCGCCGGTGTCGAAGTTCTCCGTGTAGAAGCCCGCGAACGGGCCCGAAGCCGCCGCCGTGACGACGTAGGTGTATTCGCCCGTCGCCGGCAACCGCACCGTCGTGCCACCGCTGTGCACGGCCTCGATGTGGTAGGAGACCGCGCCGCTGGACTTGCCGGGCAGCAGTGCACGGAAGCCGTCAGGCTGGCCGGTCGGCACCATCGCCCGCGTCAGCGAGCCACCGCCGGCGTTGTAGACGAGGTTGACGCCGGTGATGTTGCCCGTCGAAACCGCCGCCGCCGTGCAGAACACCATGCGCGGCGTGAGGCGCGCCGTGGTGTCGGTCAACGGCGTGTGGGAGACGTAGGCGACCTGGATCGCCGGATAGGGCATGCCCTTGGTGATCGCTGCAGCCTGCAGCTGCGTGTAGTGCGGCGTGCCGTTGGCGAGGATGCCGTCGTCGTCGTCGGCGATGAAGACCTCGCGCACCGCGTCGGCCTGGTTCGTCGCGTTGGCGACGATCGAACCGATCACGGCGTCGTTCGAGATCTGCAGCGCGGCCAGCGTGCCGAACGCGGCGCGCAGGTTCTCGCGGAACTTCCAGGCGAAGCCCATCCAGATCTCGCCGGCGGCGTGGACCTCGGTCTGCGAGCCGTAGAGCTTGGTGTTGTTGCCGCTGCGCAGCGCGACACCGGCCGTCTGGAAGCCCTGGCCGAGGTTCGGGTTGTCGACCAGATACATGCCGATGATGTCGCCCCAGCCCTCGCTGAGACCGTCACCGTTGTTGTTGGAGATGCCGCCGAAGCGCTCGTCGAGGCCGTGGCCCCATTCGTGCGAGACGACCGTCGAGAACGCCGTGTTCGCGCAGCCGCCGCCGGCCTGGTAGAAGTTGATCGTGTTGCCGGTGTAGTACGCGTTGCACGTCGACGCGATGTTGACCGTCGGCGTGATGCCGCTGATCGTGTTCATCGCCGACAGCACCGCCGACGACGTGCCGAGGATGCTGCGGGCCCACTCGTTGGTCGCATCGACCCAGTAGGACGTCGTCGTGTGCGCGCCCTCGTTGGTGGTCGCCGCCGCCGTCAGCAGCTGGATCGTCGAGTTGACGCCGGGGCTGACCGCGAAGGTGCCCGACGGCGCGTTCGCGCCGAGGATCGGAGCGTGGTGGCGGCCGTTGAGCGCGCCGACCGTGACGTTGACGGCGGCGGCGATGTCGACCGTGAACTGGCCGTTCTGGTCCGTGACCACCGTGCCGACACCGGGCACCGAGAGCTCGAGGCCGGGCAGCGGCACGTTGACGAGCGCGCTCTGGCCATCGACGCCGGTGCGCGTCCACGCCATCACCGTGACCAGCGTGGGAACGGGCGCGACCGGCTGCGAAGCGATCACCGGCCCGACGTGGGCCTTGGTGACGCAGCCCGGGATGCCGCATTCGTGCTTGTCGCTGGTGTAGTGCAGCACTTCGCCGTTGTTGGCGTCGACGTAGAAGCGGCCGATCTGGCCGGCGCCGTTGGCGTCGACGTTGCTGACCGCGACTTCCCAGGCGAGCTGGAACGGCGCGGTGTCCGCGGAGTTGACGTCACCCCAGATCACGAGCCGCGGCGCGGCGACCGGCGCCGGCTGCTTGGCCGTGCTCAAAGGCCCATCGATGCGCGCCCACGCGGCCGCCATCGCCGCCTGCTCGCCGATCACGGGCACGATGCTGAAGTTGGCGGGAATGGGCCAGGCGCGGCTGCCCATCATCGCGACCACGCCGCGCATGTTGATGCGGACGTCGGCGCGACCGCCGATGACCGGCAGGCCCTGGAAGTACTGGTTGAAGACGAACGACCAGGTGCGGCCCATGCGCGCACCGATCTCCTCGCGGAAATCGGACGAGCCGAGGCCGAGCAGGTCGTGGTACTGCGCCAGCACGAGGTGCGCGTGGCGCCGTGCCTCCTCGAGCGAGTTCTCACGCCAATCGGTCAGCGGCAGGCCATTGCCGTAGATCGCCGAAGGCGTCACGGTCGCGGCATTCCACTGCACCATCCACGGTCCGGGGTTCTGCTGCTGGAAGTCGAGGAACAGCGACTTGCTGCGGAACGCCTCGCCGGGTTCGCCGGGATTCTGGGCAAACGAAGTAGCGGCGAGCCCTAGGCTCGCGCACAGAGCGATCAATCGCATGGAGGACACCTTGCGGACAGGGTCGGCTCGTCGGCCGACATTGGGGACCAACCGCGGCGCCCATGGGGCTGAGGGCGACCGAAGCGCGAGGCAGGCGGGGGAAGTATTCTCCGTTTCCCGCCGGAGTCAACCGCTCCTCCCGCTCCGTGCGATTACCGGCCGGCGCATGGCGCAGTGAGCACCGTGCTGCCGGACCGTCAGCGCGCCGGCGGCTCGACGGCGAGCAGGTGGCGGACGAAGAAATCCTGGCGACGCCGCGCCAGATACGGGGTTTCGCCCACGCCGTGGCCGCCACCCGGTACGACGACGAACTCGAAGTCCTTGCCCGCGGCGATCAGCGCCGCCGCGACCTGCATCGTCGACGCCGGGTCGACGTTGCGGTCCAGCTCGCCGACCGTCAGCAGCAGCTTGCCCTGCAGGCGTGCCGCGTGCGTCGCGTTCGCGTTCTCGGCATACCAGTCGCCGATCGGCCAACCCATCCACGCCTCGTTCCACCAGATCTTGTCCATCCGGTTGTCGTGGCATCCGCAATCGGCGGCCGCGGCGCGGTAGAAATCGCCGTGGTGCAGCAGCGCGGCGAGCGCGCTCTGGCCGCCGGCGCTGCCGCCGTAGATGCCGACGCGCGACAGATCGAGATTCGGGTACGCCGCCTTCGCCGCGCGCAGCCAGGCGATCCGATCCGGAAGGCCGCTGTCGGCGAGGTTGCGCCAGCAGACGTCGTGGAACGCCTTGCTGCGCCAGTTGGTGCCCATGCCGTCGATCTGCACGACGACGAAGCCCAGCTCGGCGAGCTGTCGTTGGCGCAGCCCGAGGCCGAACGACTTCGGCACGAACTGCCCCTGGGGCCCAGCGTAGATCGCCTCGATCACCGGGTAGACCCGCAGCGGATCGTAGGTCGATGGCCGGATCAGGATGCCGTGGATGTCGGTCACGCCATCGCGCCCCTTCGCGACGAAGCGTTCCGGCGCGCGGAAGCCGGCAGCGACCAGCGCGCTCGCGTCGTCGCGACCGAGCTCGGCGAGCAGCCGGCCATCGCGCGCATCGCGCAGCTCGGTGACCTGCGGCAGGTCGACGCGCGACCAGCGATCGATCAGCAGCGTGCGCTGCGGGGACAGCTCCCACGTGTGCGTGCCGTCGCCTTCGGTCAGCACAGTGAGCCCCTGCCCGTCGAAGCCGACGCGCGCCAGGTGCACGTGGTAGGGATCCTGCTCGGGGTGGATGCCGCCGGCCGAGAACCAGATCTCGCGCGCCGCCTCGTCGACCAGTTCGACGCCGCGCACCAGCCAGTCACCCTTCGTCACCTGTGCGATCGCACCGCTGGCGAGATCGACGCGGTAGAGGTGGTTCCAGCCGTCGCGCTCGCTGGCCCACAGCAGCTCGCCGGTGGCGTCGAGCCAGTGCAGGAAGGTCTTCTGCGAGTAGTCGACGAACGTGTCGCTGCGCTCCTCGAGCACCGTGCGCAGCGCACCGGTGGCGGCGTCGATCGCGACGATGCTCAGGACCTGGTGACCGCGGCGGTTGTAGAGGCAGTAGACCTCGTGGCCGTCCGGCGCCCAGTGCACGTGGTCGATCGACCACGCGTCGGCGAACGGCGCGTCGTCGATCGGCACCTGCCGCCGTGCCGCGAGGTCGAACAGCCGCGGCCGCGGGCGATCGATGCGGTCGCCGGGCTTCGCGTAGTCGAGGTCGTGGACCTTCGGCTGCAGCTGATCCTTCGGCGTCGACTCGATCAGGTGGATCACGCGGTGCTCGCCCGGCTCGACGCGGAAGCCGAGCACCTTCGTGCCGTCCGGCGACCAATGCCGTGGGACTTCGTAGGGATCGCCGGCGGTGCCATCGGTCGACAGCCGGAACTCGTCGCCGCCGCCGCGCGCGCGGCCGAACACGTCGTGGTCGCGGACGAAGGTGCGGAACGGCCGCGCCTCGTCGGCCCGCGCCTCGTCGGCGCCCGCGCGATCGTCCGGTGGCGCATTCGCGGCGGTGCGGGCGGCCGCGTCGAACACCGCGACCCCCGGCGTCGCCTCGGCGACGAACACGCCGACCGGACCTTCGGCCCCTTCGCCGAGCCACAGGTGGCCGGCGAACGTCCCCTGCGTGCGCGTCGCGCCGGGCGCGAGTTCGCCGTAGGCATGGCGCGCACCTTCGCCGTCGAGCCAGAACAAGGCCACCGCGGTCGCGCCGTGGTTCTCGAACGTGACCGTGGTCGCGCCGCCGCCGTCGCGACTGCGCAGGCGCCGCGCGCGCGGCGACCGGGTCTGCGGCGCGAGCCGGTGCGGCCCGGCGTCGAGGCCGAGCTCGGCCGCCGTGGCCGCGTTGCGCAGCGAGCCGTCCGGCGCGATGCGCACGTAGCTCTCGCCACCATCGGCGCGCGCCAGCACGAACCAGCCGCCACCGTCCGGCAGCCAGTGCAGGTCGAGGTGGAACTCGCGGAGCTTGCCGCGCCAGCGTTCGGCGAGCCCCGCGGCGCGCGCGTAGTCCGCGGGCGTTCCCTGCGCCGCGAGCGCTCCCAGCAGCAACGCCGCGATCGCGAAGCCGCGCACGTCAGAAGCCCTTGCCGCTGGTGAAGCCGCCGCCGCCACCACCGCCGAAGCCGCGACCACTGCTGAAGCCGCCACCGAACCCGCCGCCGAACCCACCGCCGCTGCTGCTGCCGCTCCTGCCGCGGTGACCGATGCTCCCGCCGAAGCTGCCGCCCGAGCGCCGGCCGGAGCTCATCGCCGCATTGGCGACCGCGCCGGCGACGCGCATCGCGAGGCCGATGCCCTGCAGCACGCTCGCGGTGTGCATGTCGTTGTCGAAGGAGCGCGGCGCGAGGAACTGCTGGCTGGCCTGGAGCCGCTGCCAGAGATCCTCGCTGCCGGCATCGCCGCGCTGCGCCGCCGCCAGCAGCGGGTCGAGGTCGAAGTCGCGGAAGAAGCTGCGGCCGGAGTCGTACTCATGGCGGCGGAAGCGCACGGCGAGCTCCTCGAGCCCGTCGGCGATCGCGTCGAGCCGCGTCGCCTGCTGCTGCAGCGCCGGCACGCCGACCGCGGCCTGCTCGAGCTCGCTCGAATGGCCGCGGATCTGCGCCACCAGCGCGTCGTCGCGCGCATCGACGGTCTCGCGCGCGCGCCGTTCGAGCGT
The DNA here is from genome assembly GCA_964392555.1 of uncultured candidatus Brocadiaceae bacterium. GTDB lineage: Bacteria > Planctomycetota > UBA1135 > UBA1135 > UBA2386 > CAYMRG01. Next base: position 6,141 of record CAYMRG010000032.1, on the reverse strand, counting down.
CGCCACCTCGGCGCGCTGGAGGTAGTCGCCCAGCCGCTGCAGCGCCGCCGCGTGGAACGCCCCCTTCGCGCCGGTCTCGTCGCGCAGCGCGACGTGGATCGCGGTGATCCGCTGCTGCGCCTCGGTCGACGACGCGACCAGCCGTTCGCGCTCCTCGCCGATCTGCTCGCCGAGCCGCAGCACCTCGGTCAGCCCGAGTTCGTCGCGGACCTTCGTCTCCACGGCCTGCAGTTGCCCCCGCAGCGTCTCGACATCCTGCGTGCGGCGCTCGACCTCCATCCCGACCAGCTTCGGCGTGACGGCCAGGAAGCGATAGCTCTGCACGGCGCGTGGGTAGTCGATGAAGTCGGCGAGCCGCCGGTCCATGCGCGCCGTGAACCCGCTCGACGGGTAGTCGGGCGTGCCGAACTTGCGCCGCCAGAGGTACTGGAACAGCCGGCTGCGGTCGTACGGCGGCTTCTTCTCCTTGGCCTCGCGCTCGAGCTCGGTGCTGCGCTCGACATCGCGCGCGAGCCGCACCTCGGCGGCGGTGCGCCGCTCGGCGAGCTCCCGGTAGCCCGCGGTCGCCGCGAGCCGGTCGCCGACCTGCTGCGCCAGCTCTTCGCGGCGGTGGACCTGTTCGTCGAGACGCTTCGTCACGTCGTCGATCTGCCGCGCGAGGTCGCGCGCCCGGGTCTCGACCTCGGTCAGCTCCTGCTGCAGCGCGCGCTCGCGCGCCTCGCGCTGCGCCTCGATGTCGAGCAGATCCCGCATCGCCTCCGGCATCGCCTGGGCGGCCGTCCGCTCGCTGAGTTCGGGCAGCAGGGTCACGGCCAGCTGCTGCACCGCGCGCAGCCGATCCTGCGCCATCGCGTCGATCTGGCCGCGACGCTGCAGCAACTGCCCCTCGGCCGCGGCCGCGGTCGCGCGCGCGGCGCGTGCAGCGGCCTGCAGCCGGTCGAACACCTGCGAACCGCGCAGCGTCACCATTGCGTGATCTGCCTCCCGCGCCGCAACGGCGCGCCGCCGTCGCGGATCGAGACCCGTTCGTCGTAGACACCGCGCTCCTTGCGCGCGAATTCCGCCTCGTCGATGACGCCGTCGGCCTGCTTGTCGGCGACGACGCGATCCCAGACCGCCTGCGGCACCAGCTCGCCCCACTTCGTGACGAGGTCGGTGCGCCCCGTCTCGGCGTTGCGGATCGCGCGCCGCAGCTGCTTGCCGTCGGGCGTCACCGCTTCGACGATCAGGTAGAGCCCCGACAGCTTGCCGTCACTGTAGCGGTCGACGCCGCTCTGCTCGCCCTGGCGGCTGACGATCGTGACGACGTATTCCTCGTCGAGTCGATCATGGAGCTTCTGCAGGTCCGCAGTCACCGCCTGCAGGCGCGTGGCATCCCGAGCAGCGAGCGCCGATTCGCCGGCCGTCGCGACGCGGGCGACCCGCGCCTTCGCGTCGTCGTCCGCCGCCAGGGCCGAGGCCGCGGCCCGCAGCTTCGCGAACGCCGTCTGCGCCGCGTCGATCGGATCGACGGGCGGCGGCACCGGCGCATGCGGCGACGCGGGTTCGCCGGCAGCAGGGCGCGACGTGGTCGGCGCCGACGGCTGACCCTGTCCACCACCACCGCCCTTGGGAGCGAGCAGCAGCAGCGTGATCACGGTCGCCGTGCCGATCGCGATCGCGCCGGCGAACAGCGCGATCGGCCGGCGCATCACCCAGACGTGCGCCCAGAACGTCCCCCAGCCGCGCGGGGGATCTTCGTAGCGATGCTGTCGCCGGAAGTACTCCTCGATCGCGACGTCGATCTCCTCCGCCGTGACGTTCTCACCGGCGGCCGCCGCGGCGGCGAGCAGGCGCTCGCGCAGCCGTGCCTTCGCCGCCGCGACGTCGAGCTGATCCTCGGCCGTCTCGCGTTCGCGTCGCAGCGCCGACGCGACGTCCATGATCCGCAGCATGTCCTGCATGCTGGTGTCGTCGATGGCGAGCGGTTTCGGCGGCGGCGAAGTCATTCCGGAAGAGGGCGCGGGCGGAACAGGCGGTAAGCTGCCGGACCGACCACTCCAAGGGAACCACCGTGTCCGAGAATCCAACGCCCGCCAAGACGTCCCCCGCTTCTCCGGTCCAGAAGTACCTCGACAAGGCCCTCGCGGTCCTGCAGCAGTACGGCATCCTGCCGCAGAAGGACGGCCCCGCGGAGCTGACGAAGCTGCTCGAGGAAGTGCGCCACGTCGATGAACCCAAGGTCATGACGATCGCGCGCACCGTGCAGTACATGCAGAGCTTCAACGCGATGGTCCGCGACAACGTCGAGGACATCCAGATCGGCGACCGCTACCTGTCGATCGCGCAGAACTTCGACAGCATCCGCGCCGACAGCAAGAAGCTGATCGCGCAGCTCGACGACGGCAAGATCAGCTTCGGCGAGAAGATGTCGAACCTGTGGATGAAGATGCGCCGCGGCACGCCGAGCGATCGCTTCCACGACATCGCCAAGACCTACAAGGCCGTCACCGCCGACACGCAGAAGCAGCTGCAAAAGGAGATGGCGATCATGGAGGGCTACATCGAGTTCCGGTTCGCCCTCAAGGAGGCCGAGATCGCGGCCCGCGAGCTGCTCGAGCTGCAGACCGGCACGCTGAACTGCGCCCGCGAGGCGCTCGCCGCGGCGCAGCGCGCGGTCGACGAGGGCAAGGGCGCCGATGCGCCGACGCTGTCGCGGCTGCAGCTCGGCCGCGACACGGCACAGAACGCCTTCCAGAAGGAGGATCGCACCTTCCAGCTGCTGAAGGACGTCGCCGAGAACATGGCGATCGGCTACGACGTCGGCGAGACGCTGGTCGTGAAGCTCAAGCAGACGCACGACGTCAAGGACCAGGTCTACCGGCGCTCGGTCACGTTCTTCACGACCAACGAGCATGTCTTCACCATCCTCGGCGCGGTCTACACCTCGCAGCACGGCCTGCACGAGGCGACGCAGGCGCACGAGGAGCTGAAGAAGGGCGTCAACAAGGGCCTCGAGGACGTCGCCGACCTCGGCCGCGAGCTCGAGCGCGCCGCGCTCAAGGCCGGCTACGGCTCGACGATCGATCCCAAGTCGGTCGAGAAGCTCGTCCAGGCGATCACCGACTACCAGGTCGACTCGCTGAAGCTGATCGCCGACCTGCGCAAGGAGAGCGAGGCGAACGCACGCGAGATCCGGCGCGTCGTCGAGAACGGCAAGGCGCGCTACCAGGAGACGGTCGCGAAGTTCGCGCGCGGCGAGCAACTGTGAGGCGCGCGGCGGCGATGCTCGCGTTCGCCGCCGCACTGGTCGGCGGCTGCGCGTCGGGGCCGCGACCGATCACCGGCGACGAGATCCGCGACCTGCTCGTCGACGCGCTGCGCGGCGATCCGATCACGGACCTGACGCTGCGCGAGGCCGGGCCCGACCGGTTCGTCGGCACCGGCAGCTACCGCGGCGCGCCGAACCTCGTCGTCGCGGTGACGGTCCACGACCAGGCCATCGCCTACGACGTCCACACCGGCGAAGGTGCGGCGCTGGGCGGCTTCGTCGCGAAGTACGCCGCGCACGGCGAGCTGCCGATGCCGGCGAACCGCACGCGGCAGCAGAAGTAGCGATCACGTGTCGAGCTCGGGCATCGCGCACGGCGGCGACGCGCAGTCGATCCGTTCGCCGACCCAGGCCGACAGCGTCGCCCGATCGCGCGGCGCGACCGGCGCCTCGGTGACCATCAGATCCATCGGCAGATCGTGCGCGGCCGGACGGAACGTCGCGAGCCGCAGACAGGTCATGCCGATGCCGACCGTCCGCGGCCGCGGCGACCTCGCGGCGAGCGTGCGATCGTAGTAGCCACCGCCGTTGCCGAGCCGGAAGTTGGCCGCGTCGTAGCCGACGACCGGCACGAACAGCACGTCCGGATCGACCGGTTCGGCCGAATCCGGGGGCACCGGGATCTTCCAGACGCCCGGCTCCATGCGCGTGGCAGGCGTCCACCGGCGGAACGCCAGCGGCCCGTGGCGATCGACGACGACCGGCAGGGCCACCGTGGCGCCCGCGTCAACCGCGCGCCGCATCGCGCCGAACAGCGCGATCTCGCCGCGGATCGGCCAGTAGAAGGCCAGGCTCGGCCGCTTCGCGCCGCGCAGCAGCAGGTCGACGACGGCGTCGACGTTCGCCTGCACCGCGCTGCGCACGGAGGCCGGCGCCGCTGCGCGCAAGGCGAGACACCGCTCGCGCTCGGCGCGGCGGAAGGCGGTCTCTTCGGCGTCGAGCGTCACGGCACTAGTGTAGTGCGCCTTGGAGATGGGGCATTATCCGGGATGCGGCGGCGTTCGTCGCAAGGCGCTGCGACGAAGGCATGTTCCAAACATCCTGTCGAGGAGCAGCAGCGCCGCGACGGACGTCGACGGGCCCGCAGAATGCCCCATATATCGGACGCATTACACTAGCTCTCGAGCGTCGCGTGCAGGAACCACGCGTGCTTCTCGAACTGCTCGATCTGCCCGGTCAGCAGGTCGAACGTGTCCTCGTCCTCGTTGCCCTTCGCGACGTCGCGCGCGCCGCGCATGCCCTCGAGTTGCTTGCCGATGCGTTCGACGAGCAAGGCGACGTGCTGCAGGTCCTTGGTCGTGTCCTGCGGGTACTCGGGCAGGCGCGATGCCTTCGCCACGTGGCGCGCCGTGCCGACCGCGAGGTGGCCCAAGGTCAGGATGCGCTCGGCGACGTCGTCGTTGTTGGCGGCCTGGTCGCTGGCGAACTGGTCGAACAGCGGGTGCAACGACGCGAAGTGCGCACCCTTGATGTTCCAGTGCGCGACCTTGATCTGCGTGTAGAGATCGATGCCGTCGGTCAGCACGGCGCGCAGCGCTTCACTGACGTTCTTGCGGGCGGCTTCGGACAGATGGCTCGGGGATTTCCTCATGGCATTCACTCGGGCGTTCGAATCGTAGGCAGGGGATGCGCCCGTGTCAGGCCGACACGGGCAGGTTCCAGGACAACGCCGTGGCCGCAGCGTGGAAGGTCGCGGCGATGCGCACCGCGTCGTTGACGTGCGCCGCCGTCAGGCCGCCGTCGATCACGACGCGCTCGTGGGCCTGCACACAGGTAGCGCAACCCGTGACGGCGCTGACCGCCAGCGCGAACAGTTCGAAATCGAGCTTGTCGCCGGCCGGGGCCGCGAGCCGCTGCATGCGCAGCCGCGCTGGCAGTTGGGCGTACTCGGGCTTCTCGATCATGTGGCGGAAGCGGTAGTAGACGTTGTTCATCGCCATCAGCGCCGCTGCGGCCTGGGCATCGGCGGCCGTCGCCGCCGGCAACTGGTCACCGGCCGCCGCCACGACGGCCGCGGCGAGCGCCGGCTGGCGGCACGCCCAGGCGACCGCGAGCGCGGTGCCGAAGCGCTGCGCCGGCGTCAGCGACGACTGCTGCAGCACCGCGGTCAGGTTGAGGCGGATGTCCTTCGCGGTCTCGGGCAGGCCCGCCGCGAGCTGCTGGAGCGCGTCCATCACTTCACCTCCAGCGTCTTCTCGCCCTTCTGCCAGTTGCACGGGCACAGCTCGCCGGTCTGCAGCGCGTCGAGCGTGCGCAGGACCTCGTCGACGTTGCGGCCGACGTCGAGGTCGTGCACCGAAGCGAAGCGGATCACGCCCTGCGGATCGACGAGGTAGGTCGCGCGCAGGGGGATGCCCTCCAGCGGGTGCAGGATGCCCAGCGCCTGGCACAGCTCGCGCTTCTTGTCGGCGAGCATCGGGAACGGCAGGTCCTTCAGGTCCTTGTGCTGCTGGCGCCAGGCCAGGTGCACGAACTCGCTGTCGCACGACAGGCCGAGCACCTGCGCGTCGCGGTCGGCGAACTCGGCGTGCTTGCGGCCGAATTCGGCGATCTCGGTCGGGCAGACGAACGTGAAGTCGAGCGGCCAGGCGAACACCACCAGCCACTTGCCGGCGAAGGTGTCGTTGGCGATCTCCTGGAAGTGCTTGCCGGCCTCGAGGGACACGGCGGCGGGGAGGCGGAAGCTGGGGAACTGGCTACCTACGGTCATCATGGCTTGGGTCTCGTTCTTGGTTTCAGGTCCAATGTTGGATTTCGTCTAAGTTCTTGGCAGGCGGAAACGCCGGGGTGGGGATGCTTCGCGTCAGGACTTGCCGAGCTTTCGGCGACCG
>CAYMRG010000031.1:12356-18230 GCA_964392555.1 uncultured candidatus Brocadiaceae bacterium | reverse complement strand
CCTGATCCAGGAGGGCAACATCGGCCTGATGAAGGCCGTCGACAAGTTCGAGTACAAGCGCGGCTACAAGTTCTCGACCTACGCGACGTGGTGGATCCGCCAGGCGATCACGCGCTCGATCGCCGACCAGGCGCGGACGATCCGCATCCCGGTCCACATGATCGAGACGATGTCGAAGCTGCGCAACGTGTCGAAGAAGCTGACGCAGCTCAAGGGTCGCGAGCCGTCGATCGAGGAAGTCGCCGAAGCGGCGCAGGTCTCGGTCGAAGAGGCGAAGCGCGTGATGAAGATCAGCAAGCATCCGATCTCGCTGGACCGGCCGATCGGCGACTCCGACGATTCGTACTTCGGCGACTTCATCGAAGACGAATCGGTCGAGTCCCCGGTGCACTCGGCCAGCCGCGAGATGCTCAAGGAGCGGATCGAGAGCGTGCTCAGCACGCTGACCTTCCGCGAGCGCGAGATCATCAAGCTCCGCTACGGCATCGGCGACGGCTACACCTACACGCTCGAAGAGGTCGGCCGCATCTTCCGGGTCACGCGCGAGCGCGTCCGCCAGATCGAGGCCAAGGCCGTCCGCAAGCTGCAGCACCCGGTGCGGGCCCGGCGACTCGGCGGCTTCTTCGACGACGCGGCCGTCGGCGAACCGGGCTGATCGCCGAAGGTATCGCTGGCGTGGAGGGCCGGCCGCGAGCCGGCCGGGCGCGAGGCGCGGCGCGGGGGTGGCCGCCCGGCGCGACCGGTGCCGCGGGCGGCGGGGCCGGCGATGGGTTCGGTTCGCCGCTTGAGCGGGCGGTGGCGATGGCTAGACTGCTCGGCCCGCGGATCGCGGTCGTTCTCGCCAGGTAACCGGTGCACCCCAACGTCAAGAAGCTGCTCGACCTGCAGAAGGTCGACCAGGAGATCGCGTCGCTGACCAAGGACATCGACCAGCTTCCCGCCGAGGAAGCCAAGCGTCGTCGCCGCCTCGAGGAGCTCGAGCGGGTTGCGAGCGAGCGGCACAGCCGCGCGATCAAGACCGAACTCGACATCCGCGCGCTCGAGAACGCGGTGCGCGGCAGCGACGACGAGATCAAGCGGCTCAACGAGCGCCTCAACATCGTCCGCAACAACGCCGAGTACCAGGCCACGCTGTTCCAGATCGAAGCGGTGCGCAAGGACCGCGACGCCACGCAGGAGGAGTGCCTGAAGTTCCTCGACCAGATCGAGGGGCAGCGCGCCGAGGTCGCCACGGCCAAGGCCGCGGTCGACGAGGAGCGGAAGGTGTTCGACGGCTTCCTCGCCGAGGCCGACAAGCTGCGCCAATCGCGCGCCGGCGCGATCGCGGAAGCGCGCGGTCGGCGGCAGGGGCTGACCCAGGGGCTGCCCGAGGACCTGATCCGCGAATACGACGGTCTGTTCAAGACGCGCGAGCGGCTCGCTGTCTGCGCCGTCGACAACGGCTACTGCCAGGGCTGCTACAACAAGATCACGATGAACGACACCGCGAAGCTGATGGGCAAGGCGTCGATCGTCCGCTGCGGTTCGTGCCAGCGCATCCTCCACCTGTGACCTGGGCGAACCGGGCATGGCGCGCGCGATCCATCCGGTCGTCGTCGGCACTGCCGGCCACATCGACCACGGCAAGTCGAGCCTCGTCAAGGCGCTGACCGGGATCGATCCGGACCGGCTCAAGGAGGAGAAGGAGCGCGGGCTGACGATCGACCTCGGCTTCGCGCGGTTGCGACTCGCCGACGGTCGCTGGCTCGGCCTGGTCGACGTGCCCGGCCACGAACGCTTCGTCCGCAACATGGTCGCCGGCTGCACCGGCATCGACCTCGCGATGCTGGTGGTCGCGGCCGACGACGGCGTGATGCCGCAGACCGTCGAGCACGTCGAGATCCTCGATCTGCTCGGGGTTCGCGGTGGTCTCGTCGTCATGACCAAGATCGACATGGTCGAGCCGACGTTGCTCGAGATGGCCGAGGAGGAGGTGCGCAAGCTCGTCGCCGGCACCGTGCTCCAGGGGGCGCGCTTCCTGCGCGTCAGTTCGGTGACCGGCGAAGGCATCCCCGAACTGCGGGCCGCGCTCGAGGCGCTGGCGTTGTCGGTCGAGCCCCGGCAGAACCGCGGCGCGTTCCGCATGCCGATCCAGCGCGTGTTCTCGTTGCCCGGCATCGGCACCGTGCTGACCGGCATCCCGGTCAGCGGTTCGGTCGCGCCGGGCGCCGAGGTCGAGATCCTGCCGCTCGGCCAGCGCGTCAAGGTGCGCGGCATCCACGCCTACGGCGGCAAGGTCGACGAGGCGGTGGCCGGGCACAGCACGGCCCTGGCGGTCCCGGACGCGCGGGAGACCGGCGTGCACCGCGGCATGGTCTGCGCCGAGCCCGGCGTGTTCACGGCCGGCGACGCGGTCGACGTCGAGGTCCGCCTGACGCAGCGGGCGCCGCGGCTCGCGCATCGCATGCCGATCCGCTTCCATACCGGCACGATCGAGGTGCTGGGCCAGCTGCTGCTGCTGGACCGCGAAGAGGTCGGCCGCGGCGAGGTGTTCGCCGGGCGGCTCGAACTCGAAGAGGACGTCGCCTGCGCGCAGAACGACCGCTTCCTGCTGCGCCTGCAGAATCCGACGCTGACGGTCGGCGGCGGCAAGGTGCTGCGGCTGTCGCGAACCGGCCGCTACCGGCGCAAGGACCTCGGCGCCGAGCTGCAGGGGATCCTGGCCGCCGGCGATCGGCCCGAAGCGCGCCTCACGCACGAACTCGAGCAGGCCGGTCCCGAGGGGCGAACGATCGACGACCTCGGTCGCGCGGTCGAGCGGCCGGAGACGACGGTCCTCGAGGTGCTCGCGGCGATGCCGCAGGTGGCGCTGCACCAGCGGACGATGCGCGCGTTCCTGCAGCCGCACGTCGCGGCCGCGGAAGGCGAACTGCTGGAGTCGGTCGAACGCATGCTGGCGCGGCGGCCGGCGGCGGCGTCGGTCAAGCGCAGCGCTCTGCGCGCGACGCGCACGCTGCCGCTGGCGATGATCGATTTCACGATCGACCGGCTGCAGGCGGCCGGCCGCGTGCGGGCCGGTCGCCAGGGGCAGATCCTGTTCGTCGATCGGCTGCGGCCGTTGCCGGCGGCGCAATCGGCCCAGTTCGACCGGCTGGTCGCTTTCGCCGAAGGCCGCGGCCACCGCCCGCCGGACCTCGCCGAGTTGTCCGCCGAAAGTGGCCTGCAGGGCGACGCGCTGCTGTCGTTGCTGGACCGGGCGCAGGACGAAGGCCGGATCGAGCGCGTCGGTGACCACTACTACGGCGCCGGCACGGTGCGCACGGTGCTGCGGGCGATTCGCGACAACTGCCTGCGCAACGACGAAGTTCTCGACATCCCCGCGTTGCGCGACCAGCTCGACACCAGCCGCAAGTTCCTGATCCCGCTGCTGGAGTACGTCGATTCGCTGGGCCTGACGGTGCTGCGTGGCGGCGTGCGGCGCCTGTTGCGCTCCTCCGACTTGAACCGTGAATTGTCGCTCGACGGCAGCTGATTCGGGCCGGTTTGGCGCCTCTGGCCTTACCATCGGCCTTACCCGAAGCGATCGGTGCATCAGTCGGCAGGGGGCGCCTGCCGATAAGCCCGGTGATCCCCGATCGGAACGGAGTGCAGAATGACCGGCGAACGCCATAGCGACGAACCCGACTTCCTGGACGACGACTTCGCCATCGACGAAGACCTCACCGGCAAGCCGGAACTGAGCGAGCTGTTCGAAGCCGAAGACGAGCACGCCATCGCGCCCGCCGGTGAGAACCCCGACGAGGAAGACGTGCTGTTCACGGACCACACCGAGGGTCTGCGGACGTCGGAGTCGTTCACCGTCGAGAAATCGTTCCGCGAGGACGCCGCGTCGACCTGGAACGGCGACGGGCTCGAGCTGGAGGAACAGGTCGGCGTGCCCAGTGAAGGCGAGGAATCGCCGGAGCTGGTGGAAGCCGAGGAGACGTTCGCCGAGGAGCTCAACACGCTGCTCGAGGGCGAGGAGGAATTCGGCCTCGACAGCGAGCACGAGCTCGAACTGGTGGGCGGCGCCAGCGCAGAACAGGCGCCGGACGAGATCAGCATGTCGGGACCGTTCGTCATCGACGAAGGCGAGGGGTCCTGGCAGGACGAGGAAGCCGCGACGCCGGCCGCTGCCGCGGCGGAGGTCGAGACCGGCGACGAATTCGAGCTGGCTGCCGCAGCCGCCGAGGCGGGCCACGAGGAAGGCTGGGAACCGTTGCCGGCCAGCCAGATGGATACCTTGGCCGAAGTCGGCGAGGTCGCAGCAGCGGACGGCGAGGACGTCGTCTACGGCGATGCCGCGGCCGAGGACGAACTGGTCGGCGCGGCGGCCGCCTACCGACCCGCGTTGGTCGGTGACGACGAGGTCGAAGGCCACGACATCTACGCCGACGAAGCGGCGGACAACCAGCTGATCGTCGCCCCGGCCCGGCGCGGCCGCGGTCTGCGCCTGTTGATGTCGCTGGCGGCCTCGCTGGCCCTGCTCGCCGGCGGTGCGGTCGTCGTGCTGCGCCCGGAATGGTTCGGGCTGCGCAACGAACCCGAGCGCGTCCAGCAGGTCCAGGTGCCGCGGCCCAAGGTTGCGGTGACGGTGCCGATGCCTGCCCAGCCGGGTGGGGCAGCCACGACGCCGAAGACGGGTGAACCCAAGACGGGTGAACCGAAGACGGGTGAGCCGAAGACCGGTGAGCCGTCGGCGAAGGATCCGGGGGCGACGGTGCCGCCGGTGACGCCGATGCCAACCGACCCGCAGCCCGCTGGGCCGACGGCGACCGATCCGCAGGTTGCCCAGGTCGACCCGCCGAAGGATCCGCAGGCGACCGACCCGCAGGCGACCGACCCGCAGGCGACCGATCCCGTCCCGCCGAAGCCGCCGACCGATCCGGTCGCGACGGTCGACCCGACGCCGGTGCCGCCTACCGACCCGGTGACGCCGCCGACCGCCACGCCGGTGCCGCAGACCGTGCCCTCCGCACAAGCCTGGCCGGTGCCGCAGACGAGCCCGTCGGCGAACCTCGCCAGCAACGCGTCGCGCAGCCCCGAGGTCGGCAGCCTCGTGCGCGTCAACGACGACCTGATGATCGGCGAGCCCGAGGCCCTGCCGCCGCCGGTCCAAGGCCTGGAGGGCGTCGTACCGGGAACGCGTGCGTTCGCCCAGCTGCACAACGGCAACTACTTCATCGGCAGCGTCAAGGCGGCCGATGCCGATCGCCTGACGCTGAAGATGGAGCACGGCGAGGTCACGCTGCAGGTCGCGTCGATCGCGCGGCTGACGCAGCTCGGGTCCGCCGACTACGAGCAGCTGCAACAGGTCACGTCCGGCTTCGTCCGGCTGACCAACAACAACCGCCTGGTCGGCAGCATCCTCAGCGGCATCGCCGACGACCACATCGTGCTCGAGTTCCGCTCGAACCGCGTCATGCTGCCCAAGTCGGTCATCGGCGAGATCGTGCAGGGCCAGGGCGACGACGACGTTCGCCTCGACACGACCCGCGAAGAGGACGCCTGGCTGCGCCAGATGTCCGAACGGCAGCTCGGCAGCGGCCAGGGGCCGACGGCGCCCAAGCAGCCGCCGGTGCCGGCGCCGCAGGATGCGGCCAAGCCGCGCTGATCGTTCGGCGTAGGGCCTGCGCCACGGGTTTGCGCTATGGTGCGGCCCGTGGACACCTGCCCCGAATGCGGCAACTCCGACATGCGCGTGCGCCTCGTGCGCGGCGCGCCGGTCCACGAGTGTCGGCTGTGCGAGGCCCGCTTCGGCGATCGGACGGTGCTCGACGAACTGGCCGACGCCGAGGAAGCGGCGGCGCGGGGGGTGCCCGAGGCGATCTGGCCGCTGGTGCGCGCGCTCGAGGC
>CAYMRG010000031.1:0-12346 GCA_964392555.1 uncultured candidatus Brocadiaceae bacterium | reverse complement strand
TGGGCCGCCGGGGTGGTGGGGGGGGGGGGGGGGGGGCCCGTGGCGCTCGGGCGGGGGGGGCGCGCCCCCGCGCCCCCGCCGGGCCTGGGGGGGCGCTACGCCCACGACGGCGACGTGCCGCGCGGCACGCTGCCCGCGGTGGCGATCGGCGCGGCATCGGCCACGGCGCTCGGCTCGCTGGAGAACCTCGCCAAGTCGCTGCAGCTCGGCGCCGGCGGCTTGCAGTGCCGATGGCGGCTCGCGGTCGAGTACCGGCGCGACCTGGTGTTCGTGCTGGCGCCGGTCGCCGCGGCTCCGGTGACGGCGGCGGCGCTCGCCGCAGCCCACGAGGACCTCGGCCAGCTGCGCCGGAACGTCGAACGCGACCAGCGGCTGGGCTGGTGGCGGCATGCGGGACGGCCGGCGAACGGGTAACCTCCACGGCGCGTCCGCCCGACCGTTCGTTCGTCCGCTCGCCTTGCGTTGCCAATGACCCCGACCCGAGTGCTCTCGATCGCGCTGGCGATCCTGTTCTCCTTCGGCTGCCTCTGCGCCCAGGGCAACGACCTCGAAGCGCGCCGCGACGCGGTGCGCGAGTTCCTGAACTTCTTCAAGAAGGCGAAGGACGAGGCGGTGCAGCGCGAGGCGGTCGAGACGCTGCGCAACAACGAGTGCCCCGAGGCGGCCGAGCAGCTGCTGAAGCTGCTGAAGCATCCGTCGGCGGTCGTGCAGCAGACCGCGCTGGGCGTGCTGGCGACCTACACCGATCCGGCGACCTACAAGACCTGGATCGAGCAGCTGCCGACCCTGAAGGACGCCGACCTGACGGCGATCCTGATCAAGGTGCTCGGCCAGGCCAAGCAGAAGGAGGCGCTGCCGGCGATCCTGCAGGTCGCGGGCGACGCCAAGGCGAACGCGACGGTGAAGTTCGAGGCGGCGCGCGCCCTGCAGTGCATCGGCGGTCAGGACGGTGCCGAGCTGCTGGGCCGGTTCCTCGCCGATGCGGACCCGTTCGTCCGCATGGCGGCGGCCGATGCGGTCGGCGCGCTGAACATCCGCGCGTTCCCGGCGCCATTGATCGCGCTGCTGAAGGACGGCGAATGGCAGGTGCAGACCGCGGCGGTCACGGCGGTCGCGGCGACCCGGCCGCAGGACGCGATCCAGCCGCTGATCGACCTGATGCGCGAGAACGGGCGGTTGCGCGCCGAATGCGCCGATGCCCTGTTCCATGTCACGGGCTTCGATTTCGGCATCGAGACCGAGCGCTGGCAGCAGCAATACGACGCGCTGAAGGCGATCGCGGGCTGGCGCATCCCGACCGACGAGGAGCTGAAGAAGCGCGCCGAGAGCCGGCAGAAGTACGACGCGCTCTACGGCAAGGTCACCGAGAAGCCGGCCGCGTTCGTCGGCATCCCGACGACGTCGACCAACGTGCTGTTCATCATCGACGTCTCGGGTTCGATGGACGACCTCGTCGTCGAGACCGAGAAGTTCCAGGGCTACCGCGATCGCAAGCGCCTGACGATCGTGCAGACCGAACTGGCCAATGCGATCGACTCGCTGAGCGACAACACGAACTTCGACATCGTCGCGTTCGCGACCGACCTGCAGCCGTGGAAGAAGCGGCTCGTGCCGGCCAACATCGTCAACAAGGACGCGGCGAAGTCGTTCGTCAAGCGGCTCAAGCCGATCGGCGGCACCGAATCGCAGGAGGCGGCCGCGGCGGGCCTCAGCGGCTCGGCCAACCTCGAGGCCGGCAAGACCAACACGCTGAAGGCGCTGCTCTACCCGTTCGGCGTCGATCCGGACCATCCGCCGCCGAAGGCGACCGTCACCGGCTTCGACAAGAACTCGATCAAGCGCCCGCTCGACACGGTCTACTTCCTCAGCGATGGCCGGCCGTCGGTCGGCAAGATCATCGAGCCGTTGGAGATCCTCAAGGAAGTCCGCCACTACAACGAGACCTTCCGCATCGTCATCCATGCGGTCGCGATCGGCGAGTTCCAGAAGGAGTTCCTGAAGCAACTCGCCGAGGAGAACGGCGGCGTGTTCGTCGATCTCGGCCGTTGATGCCCGGCGCCGACGCGCGCGGTCGGGGTCAGTCGATCGGTCCCTGGCCGCGCAGCAGGCCGCGCGGCCGCAGCCACAGCACCGCAGCGGTCGCCGCAGCACCGAGTGCGCCGGTCCACAGCAGTACCGGCGCCATGCCGAGGCGCTGCTGGGCATGGAACAGCGCGACGTTGCAGGCGGCGTAGACCAGGCGCGCACCGAGCGACAACACCGAGGCGATCGTCGTGCGCGCGCGGCCGCCGATGCGGTGGTTGAGGAACTCCTGGATCAGCGCCCAGTGCATGCCGAACGGCACCTGCTGGACGAAGAACATCGCGACGCCGAGCCACGCCAGCACGCGCGTGCCCTGGCCATCGTCGGCACGGCTGCGTTCCCAGGCCATCGCGACCAGGCTCGCCGCGAGCGCCAGCGGCATGCCCCAGAACAGCGGCCGGCGGCCCCAGCGGGTGACGAGCCGCGGCACGGCGCGGCTCAGCGGCGCGGCGGCGAGGTTCAGCAGCGCGAACAGCACGCCGACCAGCAGCGGGTCCTGCAGCAGTGGTTCCTCGCGGCCCGCGGCGGCGAGGTAGGGCTGGTAGTTGTGGAACGGGTAGCGCAACAGCGTGAACAGCACGATCCAGTAGGCGCCGAGCCACAGCACGGCCGGGTGGCGCAGCTCGCGCCAGGTCGCATGCAGCAGGCCGTGCGGTTCGTCGGCGGGTTCGCGCGCCGGTTTGCGCAGCCCCAGCGCCAGCGCCGCCGCGGTCAGGTTCAGTGCGCAGGTCGCGACGATCGCCAGCTCGTAGGCGTCGCTGCCGGGCGCGCCGAGCCGCGCAAGCGCGCCACCGAGCAGGAATGCCGTGCCGGTGCCGACCAGCCGCCGCGCGTGGATGCGCGCCTCTTCGGCGAGGTAGCGCTGACCGGCGTCGGCCTCGTGCAGCGTCTCGTAGAGCAGCGTCGCCGGCGGGCCCGACAGCACCGCGTGGCCGATGCCGAGCAGCACTTCACCGAGCAGGAAGCCGCCGTAGCTCGGCCAGACCAGCAGCGAGGCGAAGCCGGTCGCCAGCAGCAGCGGACCGAGCACCAGCATCGGCCGCGCGCCCCAGCGGTCGGCGAGCACGCCGGTCGGCACCTCGGCGACGAACATCGCCAGGTAGTAGGCGCCGACGATCTCGCCGTAGCCGCCTTCGTCGATGCCGTGCCGGCGGAAGAACAGGAACAGGAACGGCACGCACGCGAACGGGTAGGTGAACAGCGCGTAGGCGCGCAGCCGCCGCAGTTGCCGTTCGAGCGGAGCTGGCCACGGCACTAGTCCCACCAGAGCGACCAGGTGCTGCTGCCGACCAGCGCTTCGGCCAGCGCCGCGATGCTGCCGGCACCCTGCTGCACGAGGTCCGGACAGAGCGCGAACTGCTCGGCGGCGACGCGCTCGGCGTGCGCGAGCGTCGTCGGCGGGCGCTGCACGGCGAGCGTCACCGTGTCGAAGCCGACGCCGACGAGCACGGCGCCGAAGCGATCCTCCCAGCTGCGCAGGACCGCCGACAGCACGCCGGGGTCGTCGTGCAGGTTGACCGCGCCGAGCCAGCCGAGCGCCGCCAGCGCGTCGGCGGGGCGTTCGACGGCGACCAGGCCGAGGCGGGTCGGCGACCTGCCGAGCGCGGTGACCAGCGCGGTCTCGTCGTCGATGCCGGTGGTGCCGGGCGCGAGACCGGGGAACGCGCGGTCGAACGGTTCGAGTTCGTCGAGCACGTCGGGATCGTCCTCCTCGGCGTCGGGCACCGCGCGGGCCCACATCGCGGCGAGCAGCGACGCGGTGTCGGCCACGGCGACCGGTTGGCGTGCGAGCGACTCGCCGGTGGTCCACGGCCGGCCGGTGCCATCGAGGTCGGCCGCCGCGAACGGCCACAGCCCGGTGGTCGCGAACGCCGTCGCGAGCTTCTGCCAGGTGGCGGCGATCTCGCCCTGCACGTCCTGCGTCGCCCAGGCGACGGGATCGCCGGTGCGGTGCGCCGCGAACTCGGGGTCGGGGGCGATCAGGATGCCGTTCGGCAAGGGCATGCCGGCGAGCGACGCGCTGGTCGCCGCCGGCAGCGCGCCGCGGCCGTGCGAACGGAAGTTCGTCATCCCCCAATGATGCCGAGCGCCCGGGCCACCGACAGCGCCTTTGCTTGCATTCGGCCCTGGCGGGGGCATCCTCAGGCCCTCCGATGACCGCGCCATTGGCCGACTTCCGCAGCGACACGATGACCCGGCCGACGGCCGCCATGCGCGCCGCGATGGCCGCGGCCGAGGTGGGGGACGACGTCTGGGGCGAGGACCCGACCGTTCGCGCGCTCGAACAGGCCGGCGCCGAGGTGCTCGGCAAGCCGGCGGCGCTGTTCCTGCCATCGGGCACGATGGCCAACCAGGTCGCGATCCACGTCCACTGCCGGCCCGGCGACGAGCTGGTTTGCGAGGAGCGGTCGCACGTCTACCTCTACGAGGGCGGCGGCATCGCGCGGCTGTCGGGCACGCAGGTGCGGCCCCTGCCGGCGGCGAACGGCTTCCCGACGCCGCAGCAGGTGACCGCCGCGGTCCGCGCCGACGACCCGCACTACCCGCGCACGCGCCTCTTGGTGCTCGAGAACACGCACAACATGGCCGGCGGTCGCTGCTGTGATGCCGCCGGCATGGCGGCGCTCGCCGCCGCGGCGCGCGCGCACGGCCTCGGCGTCCACGTCGACGGCGCGCGCCTGATGAACGCCGCGGTGGCGCTCGGCGTGCCGGCGAAGGCGCTGGTCGCCGCGGTCGACACGACCACGCTGTGCCTCAGCAAGGGGCTCGGTGCGCCGGTCGGGTCGCTGCTCGCCGGACCCGCGGCGTTCGTCGCCGAGGCGCGCCGCGCCCGCAAGGCGTTCGGCGGCGGCATGCGGCAGGCCGGCGTGATCGCCGCCGCGGCGCTGCTCGCGCTGCGCGACGGCCCAGCGCTGCTCGCCGGCGACCACGCGCGCGCGCGCCGCCTCGCGCAGGGCCTCGCCGAACTGCCGTGGTGCACGGTCGAAGTCGCCGCGACCGAGACCAACCTGGTGATGGTCGACGTGCTGCCGGCCGAGCGCGGCGGCACCGAACCCACTGCCGTGCTGGCACACCTGAAGGCGCACGGCGTGCTCGCCGCGGCCAACGGCCCGACGCGGCTGCGCTTCGTGCTGCACCGCGACGTCGACGACCAGGGCGTCGACCGCTGCCTCGCGGCATGCCGGTCGTTCCGCACCGCCGCCGCATCCTAGACCTCGTCTCCCTCGTGAAAGGAATCCGTCCGTGAGCATCTTCAAGGCCTACGACATCCGTGGCACCTACCCCGACCAGATCGACAAGCAGATCGCGTTCCGCATCGGCGCGGCGATGGTGCGCTTCCTCTCGGCCAAGCGCCTCGTCGTCGGCCGCGACATGCGGACGATGGCGCCGGAGATCCAGGACGCGGTCATCGAAGGCATGCTGAGCCAGGGCTGCGACGTCGTCGACATCGGCCTCGCCTCGACGCCGATGGTCTACTACGCGATCGGCAAGCTGCCGTGCGACGGCGGCCTCGCCGTCACCGCGTCGCACAATCCGAAGCAGTACATCGGCTTCAAGCTGTGCCGCGCCGAGGCGCGCCCGATGTCGGCCGACACCGGCATCAAGGACATCCAGAAGCTCGCCGAAGGTCCCGCGCTGCCGCCGGCCGCGCGCAAGGGCAAGCGCGACTTCGTCGACCTGAAGCAGGACTGGATCGCGCACATCGCCGGCTTCGCCAAGGGCATCGCGCCGATGACGGTCTGCGTCGACTACGCCAACGGCATGGGCGCCAACGAGTCGCCGGCGACGTTCGCGAAGATCCCCGGATTGAAGATCGTGCCGCTCTACGAGCTGCTCGACGGCACCTTCCCGAACCACGAGGCGAACCCGCTGAAGGAGTCGAACCTCGACGTGCTGCGCGACGCGGTCAAGAAGAACAAGGCGACGATGGGGCTGTCGTTCGACGGTGACGCCGACCGCTGCGCGTTCGTCGACGAGGAGGGCCGCACCGTCCACGCCGACCTGATCACGGTGATCCTCGCGCGCGGCATGCTGCAGCGCTTCCCCGGCAAGGGCATCATCTACGACCTGCGCTCGAGCAAGGTCGTGCCCGAGGAGATCCAGAAGCTGGGTGGCCGCCCGGTGCGCGAGCGCGTCGGCCACTCGTTCATGAAAGAGACGATGCGCAAGCAGGACTGCATCGGCGGCGGCGAGCTGTCGGGGCACTTCTACTTCGCCGAGAACTTCTACACCGACTGCGGCATCCTCGCGGCGATCCTGGTCATGAACCAGCTCAGCCAGGAGAAGAAGACGCTGAAGCAGGCCGCCGACGCGCTGCGCAAGTACCACGGCACCGGCGAGATCAACTTCAAGGTCGCCGACAAGGATGCGCTGATGAAGCAGGTCGCGGCGAAGTTCAAGGACGCCAAGATCGACTACCTCGACGGCATCACCGTGACCTACCCGACCTGGTGGGTCAACGTGCGGCCGAGCAACACCGAGCCGTTCCTGCGCATGTGCCTCGAAGCCGACACCAAGGCGCTGATGGAGCAGAAGCGCGGCGAGCTGTTCGCGATCCTCGGTCACCCGGTCGATCACTAGCCCGCATTTCTCACCCACCGCCGCGGCCGGGCGCGTCGATTCGTCGTCCGGCAAGGAGGTCGGTGTGGCGGCGGCCTGCGCGGTCGGAGGGCGACCGCAGCGAGCGGAGGCGGGGCCGTGGCACCGCCGAGCACGCTGGCAGGGAGCGCGCGAGCGCCGCAGGTGCTCGTGCGACGCCGCAGGGCGGCGAACGCGGCGTGCGTGGTGGTGGTGGGGAGTGGGGGCTGGGTCGCACGGGGGCTGCTCCGCTCTGCAACCTGCTCGCCTGGGCAGGGTCACTGGACCGGCAACGCCGTCATCGGGTTCCGGTCGGTTCGAACGAGCGCCAGCCCCGTAGGGCTCACTGCACCGTGAAGTCCAGGGCATCCGAGAAGTGCAGAGTTGCGATACAAGGGCCAGAGCCCAGGCCGAATCCCTGCACGGAGAACTGCGCGCCGACGAGCGAACTAGTGGTCAGGATCGGCACCGCGAGTGAGGCGCCGACGATCACGATTGCACTGGCGACATCGACCCCGATCGGGCATTGCGGACAGAGGCCGACCGACGCCGCGATGGGCGCCCCGAAGGCGAAGCCGGGGATGTCGGACCCGGTGTTCGTCAGCGCGAAGTTCAGCTGCTCGCCGAGGAACGCGCGTCCACTCGAATCGATATGCAGACCGTTGCAGGCCAGGGTGCGGCGCGTCACGCCGCTGCCAGGTGCATGTCCGCTGTAGGACGTGACCATGATCCGGTAGGGATTGAACGAGCGATCTTCGTCGACCGCGCAGTACTCGGTCCGCGGGCCGCCAGCGCTGCGCTTGCTGACCAGTCGGGTGTAGGCGGGCAGGCCCGGCAGGGGTTGCGCGCCTTCGTGCACGACCAGTCGTGGCCAGCAGGGTCGTCAGGTCGACCGGATTGATTTCGTTGATGAAGATCCCCAGAGACGAGGGGCGAAGCAGGCGGACCGTCGCGTGTGCCGGCGCGTTCAAGTGCTGATAGCCCAGCATGAACAGCGGCGCGGAACCGCCGAAGTCCGTCGCCGGGGTGGACACCCAGGCGAACTCATCGTCCGCGGCCGAGGTGTCGACCGCCGTGCTCGGGACCACGACTCCCGACTGGCTCAGGGCGGCTGCGAAGATGTCGTAGTCCGTGGCGTTGAACCGGAGATCGTAAGCGACCAGCCACATCGGCGAACCATGCAGGCCATTGCCGTTGCTCTGGGAGATCGATGGTCGCCTGAAAACGGAAGCCGAGGAGTTCTCGATCAGCAGCGTCGTGCCCTGGAACGTCGCGTTGAAGTTGACCCGGCGGCCGTGGATGTCGAAGTCGTTTGCCGAGAACTCGCGTTCCCAGACGACCAGCCACTGGTTGCCGCTGGCGGCCGGACTCGGGTCGCCACCGATATCCGCGTTGTAGAAATTGCCGGCGATGAACGACTCGCTGATCTGGAACGGAGCACCGACGGCTTGACTTCCTGCATCACGCGCACGCCCCCAGATGCGTGAGTGCGCGGCCGAGTCCACCATCTGGTAGACCGTCAGGAAGCGATCGTACGCGTTGAGGTTGGCCACGCGCGGCAGGGTCGCGTCCTGGGCCGAGAGTTCGAGCGTGACCCCGGACCCAGCCACCTGTGTTCCGGTGCCCGTCCGGCGTTCGGAGAAGATGTCCGAGTCGCCGGCCGAGAACGGGCTCTCCCATACGACCAAGTACTCGTCCGTCGTGGCGTCGTAGGCGATATCGGGGTTGTATTCGTTTGCCGAGGGGATGACGGGGGAGGTGGGCGAACTCTGGAGGATCGGGTCGATCACGAGCCGGTAACCGGTCCGCAGCGCAGCGGGAACCATGATCCGGATCGCCCCGCCGACGAAGGTCGTCGACACCGGAATCAGGCCGCTCGCCGTCACGACGTGGGCGGCGCCGTACTCGACCGTGCCGAGATCGTTGCCGAACTGCAGACCCGCGCGCTCGGTGTCCTCGCGCAATTCGCTCACCACCTGCAGTTCGACCTCGACGTCACCGCTCCAGGCGCAGTCGACCACGATGGTCTGCGCGACTCGATCGATCGCCAGGTCGTAGCGCTCCAGCACGGGACCGCGGGCGATCGAGACGCTGTTGCCGGACAAGGTGGACTCCGCCGCCTGCAGGGCCAGTTCCTCGCCGCCGACGCGCACCGCGCGCAGCTCGAAGTGCACGGGGAAGTTGCGCGGCGCCTCGGCGCCGAAGAACGGCACGTAGGCAAAGCCATCGGCGCCGAACGAGGCCTTGTAGGAGGCGCCCCGCGCCCAGATGCGACCGTCACCCGGCTGATCGAAGAGCACCCGGTCGATCTGCATGTGCGGCGCGCCGCCGGGGATCGGCGAGTTCGCCCGCCCAGCTTTGTGGCCCGGATGCCGAATCTCCGCCAGCTCTTCGGGTGACAGCGGCGTCGCGTCGGGCCACCCCTTCACGGGATCCGGCTGTGGTGCCGGCTTGATGTCCAGCGGGTTCTGCGCGCTGAGCATCGAGAGGAGCGCGAGTGCGGCGAGCAACCCGCGCCCGCTCCTTGCTCGGATGCGTTCGGAAGGGGTGGCACGGTTCGGAACATGGTGCATGATGGCCTCGTGGGTGTCTGCGTCGTCCGCCTTGGAGGAATGGCGAATCCGGTGCCGGGAACGAGCCGGCCGCAGGCGTGTGACGCGGAATGCGTCGTTGTCCGGGGTCGGAGCCGTGGCGAGCGCGACGAGCAGCGTCGCCGATCTCGTCGCGACCAAGACCGCGTGTGGCCTCGCCCAGCTTCTTGATCGCTGGAACGCACACCCAGACGGCTGTAACTCTGTAAGAGATGCTGCACGACCGGCAGCAGAACGGGGGGACATGAGTCGGAGCAACGAGCAAGCGGTTGGCGGCTGGTGGTTGCGGATGCTCGCGGTCACAGCCATCGTGGCCGGGGCACTGGTCCAGGCCCGCGGCTCGATCCGACACGGCCCCTTGGCCCTGGAGGATGGTGCGATCCTGTTCGCGCGCAGCTTCCAGGCCTTCTCCGTCGCCGACTGGTGGGCGAGTTACAGCGGCTATGTGACGCTGATCCCCAATGTCCTGGCGTCGCTGGTGTGCCGCTTGCCGACCCCGTGGATCCCGCACGCCTTCGCCGTGGTCGCCGCGCTGCTCGCCGCCGCTCCCGCGTTGGCGTTGTTGCACCGCGGCTACGAGCCGCTGGCGGGATGGGCGGCGCGTTGCCGCATGGCCCTGGCCTTGGCGTGGCTGCCGCTCGGCAACTGTGCACTGGCGGGAACCCTGCAGTACTCGGCGGTGCCGCTGCTGGGCTGGCTCACCTTGCTCGTCTTGCGGCCGGGGTCCACGCGCGGTCTCGCCTGCGTCGCCGAACCCCTCCTCGTGTTCGCGCTCACCTGGACGCACCCGCTCGCGATCCTCCTCGTGCCGTTCGCGGTGCGCGGGATCCTGCGCCGCGAACGCGTGCCGACCCATGTGGCGATGCTGGTCGGCGCGGCGACCTACCTCGCGTTCGGCCACCGCGGTGACCTCCCGCACCACCCGGAGGCGCTCTCGCGGCTGCCAGCCGTTCTGGCGGTCCGCGTCGGCTTCGAATCGATCGCCGGCACGCGCGCCAAGCTGTGGCTCGGACAGAGCGGCCTCGATTGGGTTGCCGCCTTCGTCGGTGGGCTCGCGCTCCTGCTCGTCGTCCTCGGTGCCGCGCGAACGTGGCCGCAATGGTCCTCGGTGCAACGCCGTTTTGCCGGCGCCGCGAGCGTGTTGATCCCCGGGTTCGTCGCCGCGGCCTTGTGGGTGCGCGCGGTGCCGACCGCCGAGGAGATGTGGAGCCAGCGCTACGTGCTGGTGCCGCGCTACCTGTTCGTGGGGCTGGGCATGCTGCTCGCGGAACGGCGCTACGGGGCCCGCGCGGCCACCCTGCTGGCGGTCTCGGTCGGCGTCGCAACGACGCTCGGCAACCGGCTGGTCTACCGCGTGGCAGCGAACGAGGTGCCGGCGTTCGTCGCCCGGCTGGCCGCCGAGGACCAGCGCCTCGGTGGACGTGAGGCGATCCGCGCCGAATTGCCCCGCGGCGATTGGCCGATCCGGATCTCGCCGCGGTGAGGCGGCCGGTGCGCTTCGGCCCGTCGCTCGTGCCCCCCGACGTGCCGAGGTCGAGTCCGCAGAGCGTGGTCACCGCGACGACGTCGATTGCGGCGGAAGCCCGGGCCGGCAGGCCGCTCTTCGGCGCGTCGCTCGGCTGCCCGTGGGGCCAGGAGTGGCGATCGTCCGCGGCCCCGCTGCCCCGTTCGGCGCCGACTTCTTCTGGACCCAGGCGGTCCCCCTTGCGCCGCTCGCCGCCGCCGACGAGGTGCTGGCGGCTGCCCGCACCGGCTGGCAACGTTCGACGACACGGGCACGCCGGCCGACGGCGGCGACGCAAGTGCGGCTGCGCTGGATCTCGCGACGTTCCGCGCGGCGTGGGCGAAGCACCAGCCGGGCGGCAGACAACGTCGGGAAACGACCGCGCGAGGCGGCGCCGCGCGCCTCACTTGCCGCGCATCGCCGACACCGCGTCCCACCAGCGCGCGAGCACCGCGATGCCGGCCGCCCGGTTGCCGCTATTGGGCGAATAGCCGGCTTTGGCGAAGTCGAACCGGCGGTACGGAAACAGATCGCGCCAGACCGTCTGCAGGCTCTGCCAGGCTGCCGAACGCGTCGCCTCGTCGGTGCTGTCGAGCAGGTGCAGCAGCGCTGGCACGGCCGCGGCGGCGCGGAAACCGCCGAGCACGCGCGCGGTCTCGGCGAGGTGCGGCCCGTCGCGCTCCGCCAACGCCACCACCGTCGGCAGACCGCTCGGATCGTCGCGCCGCCGCAGCGTCGCCGCCGCGACCAGTTGCTGGTCGGCGTCACCGCTCTGCAGCAACGCGCGCAGGCCTTGGTCGTCGAGCCCACCGGGCAGCGTCGCCAGTTCGCCGAGAGCGGCGGTGCGCAGTTCGGGAGCGGTCGCCGTCTGCACCTTCTGCAGCATCGCGATCGCCAGGTCCGGGGCCGGGCCGCGCAACAGATCGGTGAGCTCCTTCACCTGGTACCTGGTGGCCGCGCTGGCACCGGCGCCGGCGATCGCCTCGAGCGCTGGCCGCGGCAGGGGGCCGCCGCCGCGCAGCAGCGACGTGATCGACCAGACCCGATCGGCCTGCTGGCGCAGCAGCTGCGCGAGTTCGGTGGCGGCCGCCGGGTCGGCGCTGGCGAGCCAGGCGAGCACGGCGGTCCTGACGCGGGGATCGGCCGCGTTGCGCAGCGGCTGGATGGCCGCGGCGGTCGGCGCGCTGTGACCGTGCTCGACGGCCTGCAGGTGCTCGAGGGTTGCCTGCACGAGGCCAGGAGGCGCGTCGGCGACCAGATACAGCCGCACGGCGTTTGCGAGGGCCGGATCCTCGAGACCCCACAGGTGGGCGAGCACGTAGCTGCGCGCATCGACCGCGGCGGCCGCCACGACCTTGGCGAGTGCCGGCAGCCGATCGCGTTCGCCGTGGCGCGCCAGGGTCGCCAGGGCCGCGGCGCACGGCAGCGGCGCGTCGGCGGTTGCGAGTTTGCCGTAGGCCGCGCGCGTCGCTTCGATCGGCTGGCGCTCCAGCACGATCAGGCCGAGGCGTTGGCTGTCGAGGGGGAACTTCGGCAGCGCCTTCGCCAGCAGCGGAATCGCCGCGGCGTCGCCCTGTTGCTGCAGCAGCTC
>CAYMRG010000030.1:15862-18459 GCA_964392555.1 uncultured candidatus Brocadiaceae bacterium | reverse complement strand
GTTCGGGGCCTCGAAGTGCGGGTCGAGGCGGCGGTACGAATTGACGCTGGGATTCAGCACCAGGCAGATGTCCGGCGCCGAGCTGAGCACGCGGTCGACGAAGTCCCACGCCTCCTTGGACAGGCCGTCCTCGCCCTTCTTGTCGTGGAAGACGTTCTTGCCCTTGCGTGCGAGCGACAGGTTGGTGTGCGCGCCGCTGCCGTTGACGCCGACCATGGGCTTCGGCAGGAACGACGCGGTCATGCCCATGCGCTGCGCGATCTGCCGGCACAGCAGCTTGTAGAGCTGGAACTGGTCGGCCGCGATCAACGCCTCGGTGTACGAGAAGTTCATCTCGAACTGCGACGGCGCGACCTCGGGGTGGTCCTTCTCGTTGCTGAAGCCCATCGCGCGCTGCGCCTCGGCGGCGGCGTCGATGAACTGGCGTAGCGGGTCGTTGGGCAGCGAGTGGTAGTAGCCGCCGGTCGACACGTAGTCGAAGCGCAGCGTCTCGTGGAAACGGCGCTCGGCGTTGACGCCCTGGAACAGGAAGCCCTCGATCTCGTTCGCCGCGTAGGCGGTCGTGCCCGTCTTCGCGTGGAGCTCGCGCAGGTAGTCCTTGAGGCGGCCGCGCATGTCGGACGCATAGGTGGCGCCGCTGCGCTCGCGGACCTCGCCGAACACCAGCACCTTGCCGGGGCCAAACACGTCGGCCGGCAGCCAGTAGAACGACAGCCAGTCGATCGCGAGCCGCAGATCCGACTCGGCCTGCGCCGAGAAGCCGCGGATCGAGCTGCCGTCGAACGTCAGGTTGTCGTGCGACTTCAGCAGGAACTTCTTGTCGTAGTCGAGCATGTGCAGCCGGCCTTCGAGGTCGGTGAAGCACACGGTGACCGCCTTGATGCGGCGCTCCTCTTCCAGGTAGCGGATGCGCAGCTCGCGGACCGCCTCGGGGTCCATCCGCGACTCGCGCTGCTGCTTGACCTCGAGATTCATCTCCTCCAGGCGGTCGTAGGGGATCTCGAGGAAGTCACGCAGGGCGGGAATGGATTCCATGGCTATTTTTCGCCTAAGGATACCTGTTTTAGATTAACTGTTCAAGCTTTTAGCTTATTCCGCATCCTTTTTAGACTAGAGGCCTACTCTTCCTGGCCAACCCCGAGACCGCATGATGCAGCCACATCATGCCACGGATCGATCGGATCGCCCCATCGCAACGCCCCGCCGGACGCCCCAGCGGCACGCAGCGGTGGCGCGACCTGTTCTTCCTGCACTGGGCGATCCCCGCGGAGCGGATCGCCGCGCTGGTCCCAGCCGGCATGACCCTCGACCTCTGGCAGGGGCAGGCCTACGTCGGCGCGGTGCCGTTCCGCATGGAGGGGGTGCGGCCGAACTGGCTGCCGCGGGCGCTGGCGATGAACTTCCTCGAGACCAACCTGCGCACCTACGTCGTCGGCGGCGACGAACCGGGCGTGCTGTTCTTCTCGCTCGAAGCGAGTTCGTGGCTGGCCGTGCAGGCGGCGCGTCGCGGCTGGGGACTCCCCTACCACCACGCGGCGATGCGCTCGCACCGCAGCGGCGATCGCATCGCGTACGCGTCGACCCGGCGCCGCGGCAACGCGCACTTCACGCTCGACGCGACGATCGGCGAGACACTCGGCCCGTCCGCGCCGGGCACGCTCGAACACTTCCTGCTCGAACGCTACCTGCTGTTCACGTCCTGGCGCGGTCGACTGTGGCGCGGCCAGGTGCACCACGTCCCCTACCCGGCGCAACGCGCGAACGTACACGCGATCGCGACCACGCTGCCCGAAGCAGCCGGCCTGCCGCCGGTGGCTGGCCCGCCGATCGCACACTACGCCGCGGGCGTAGACGTCGAGGTGTTCGGGCCGACATCGCTCTCGCGCCCTGCGACACCTTCGGCATGATGGCATCCCGACGATGCCGCCGCCCCACCCAGCCGCCTTCCTCGGCGTCCACTGCGAGACCGTGGCGACCGGCACCCTCCTGCGCGCGATCGGCTGCGAATTCTCCGAACCGATGCTGTTCGGCCTCGGCGAGGCACTCGGCTTCGTCTTCCTGAACCTCGCGACCTTGCCGCTGCCGTTCGTCGGTGGACGCAGCAAGCCGTTCGCGCTGACGCAGGCCGCATGCGCGAACCTCGGCATCGCGCTCGAGGCGACCGAGACGACGTCGAAGGCGAAGGCGTGGGATCACCTGCAAGCGCACCTGCGCGAAGGGCGCCCCGTCGGCCTGCAGCTCGACTGCTTCCACCTGCCCTACTTCGCGCGCGCGCCGCACTTCGCGGGCCACTTCGTCGCGGCGCTGCGCCTCGTCGACGGCGACGTCGAAGTCGTCGATACGATCCAGCAGGGCTCGGTGCAGCGGGTGACGCGCGACGCGCTCGCCGCGGCGCGGCATGCGCGCGGGCCGATGGCCGCGAAGGCCCGCGCCTACACGGTCCGCGCCGGCCAGACGGTCGGTGTCGCCGAGGCATGCCTGGCCGCGATCCGCAGCAACGCGCGGCGCTACCTGACGCCCGACTTCGGCGGCATGGGCGCGCCCGGGCTCGCGAAGCTCGCGCGCTCGTTGCCGACGTGGCTCGCCAAGGCGAAGTC
>CAYMRG010000030.1:0-15852 GCA_964392555.1 uncultured candidatus Brocadiaceae bacterium | reverse complement strand
CCGCGGACCTGCAGCTCGCGGCCGACCTGATGGAGCGCGCCGGCACGGGCGGCGCGCTGTTCCGCAACCCCTACCGCGAGTTCCTCGAGGAAGCCGCGGCGGTGATCCCCGCCAAGGCCAAGGTCCTGCACGCCGCGCGCGACCGCTTCGCGCGCGCTGCCGGTCATTGGACCCGTGTCGCGGCCCTGCTGGCGGAGTGCGCCGCCGACGGCGACGTCCGGCATCTGACCGCCGCGGCGGAGGCATGCCGGGGAATCGCCGAGGAGGAATCTGCGGCGATGACGGCGCTCGCCGGCATCTGAGGCGCCCCACCGGGCGCGGCCATGGCATGATCGCGGCGGAGATCCCGTGAAGAAGCCGCTCCTGCTGTTCGCCGCGCTGCTGGTCGCGGTGCTGCTCTGGTTCGCGTTCGCACCGACGCCGCGGCCAGATGCCGCCGTCGGCGGGCAGGACGCGGCGGCGGCACCCGTCGCCCGCGTCGCCGGCGACGGCCCGCCGAACGCAGCGCCGCCGACCGCGAACGGTGACCGCACCGCGGTCGCTGCCCAGCCCGCCACAGCCAGCGGCGCCTTGCGCGTGCGCGTCCGCGCGCGCCTTGGCGAAACGATCTGGCCGGTCGCCGACGCAGCGATCGACGCGTGGCCCGGCGCGAGCCCGCTGCCACCGTTCGACGCGACGCTGCGGCGCGCCAACACGGACGCCGACGGCGACCTGGTGCTCTCCGGCCTCGCCGCCGGCGCCTGGCACGTGCAGAAGACGGCGGACGATCGCACGGCGCCGGTGGCCGCAACCGTGCCCGCGGCCGGCGAAGCGCTGGTCGAATTCGAAATGCCCGCGCAGAAGATCGCGCGCGGCCGCGTCGTCGACGCCGACGGTGCGCCGGTCGCCGGCGCGGAGCTGTGGATCCACCGCGGCGCCTACACCGGTGCCTATTCGCTTCGCGAACCGACCGACGTGACGTCGCGATGGGTCGGACGCAGCGCGGCCGACGGCACGTTCGCGGTGCCGGTCCTCGACCGCGACCGCTCGCTCGGCGCGAGCCATCCGGCCTACGGCGAATCGCTGGGTAGGATGCTGCCCAACGACAGCGACGCGATCGTGCTGGTGCTGCTGCGCGCGACGGCGTCGCTGACGGCGATCGTCCGCGATCCGAACGGCAACCCCGTCGCCGGCGCGCTGGTGCTGCTCGAACCACCGGGCAAGAGCCAGCGGCGCACCGCGGACGGCACGCTCTACGGGCCGCGCGTGCCACGGCTCGGCCGCACGGACGCGGCGGGTCGCTGCACGTTCGCCGGTCTCGCCCCTGGCGAGCAACAGGTGACCGCCAGCGCCGAACCGCACCTGCCCGCGGGGGCCAAGGTCGAAGTCGCCGACGGTGCCCACGCCGAAGTGCCACTGACGCTCGGCGAATGCGTGACCCTCGTCGGCGCCGTGCGAACCGCGGATGGCACTCCGGCACGCGTGCACTTGACCTCACGACCGAGCCGCGACGAGCGGGCGCACTGGAGCGAATGCGACGCGCGCGAGGACGGCAGCTATGTGCTGCGGAACGTGCCACGGCAGACTGTGTGGGTCGTGGCGACGAGCTACGGCGGCACGGTCGTCGGCCACCGTGAGGTCACAAGCCCGCCGGCCGGCGTCGTGCGCTGCGACCTAGTGCTCGACGACGTGCACGCGCTGCGCGGCCGCCTGGTCACCAGCGACCATCGACCGCTGGTCGGCTGGCGCATCGACACGCGCGAGGGAACGGACACGCCGCGCCGCGCCGCGACCGACCGCGACGGTGCGTTCACGCTGCTGCTCAGCGAAGCTGGCGCACACGCCGTGAGCGCGGCGCCTGGCGACGCGCCGCAGCAGATCGCCGCGACGTTCGACCTCGCCGGTCCGGGCCCCCACGAACTGATCGTGCCGAACCAGCGCCTGCCGTCGGCGAGCCTGCGCGGGCGTCTGGTCGCCGCCGATGGCACGCCCCAGACCGGATGCAGCCTGCACCTCGAGACCGACGACGGCGAGGCCCTGCGCAAGGCCACGACCGCCGACGACGGTTCGTTCGTGTTCGCGGAGCTCACCGCGGGCACGTGGCAGCTCACCCTCTACCGCAGCGGGAAGTGGCTCGAGATCGCGCCGGCCTGCACCCTGGCACACGGCGAACAGCAGGCGCTCGGCGATCTCGTCCAACCGGCGCTCGCGACGCTCGTCGCCTCGTTCACCCACGCCGACGGCTCGCCGTGGCGAACCGACGCACCGGGGATCGACCTGCTGACCGAGGACGGCGGCGAGGTCGCGGTCGACCGACGTCGCGACGGGGCCGTGTGGACCTATGCGGCGCCGCCGGGCACCTACCGCACGGCGCTGCACGCAACCGATCTGCTCGCCGAGCCCAGGACCGTGACGCTGACGGCCGGCGCGACGACCCGGCTGGAGCTGCCGGTCGCGCCGGCGCGGACGTTCCAGTTGCTGTTCGCGTGTCCGAGCGACCTGACGCCGGCGAAGGGCAGCACGCTGCCGTTCACCGTGCGCGCGGCCGACGGCGCGGTCGCCCGCTCCGACACCGCGGTCCTGCGCAGCGCGCTGTCCGGGGAACGCCATTGGCTGGCGCGCGGCACGCTGCCCTACGGCACCTACGAGGCCAACGCCGTCGATGCCGCCGGCCATACCTGGCGCCGCCCGTTCGTGCTGCAGGCCGACGTCGAGGCACCGACCGACTTCACGGTGCCGCTCGACCGGTGACCGGCGCGGCGCGGCCGCTACACTCCGCGCCCCATGGCCACGCGCATCGACTGGTACTACCACCGCAAGGGTTGAACGAGCTGCAAGCGCTCCGACGCGTTCCTGAAGGACGCCGGAGCGACCGTCCGTGAGACGGTCGACGCGGGCAAGCAGCGCTTCGGCCCGGACGCGCTCGGCGACCTGTTCGCCGGTGCCTCGCGGATCGTCGTCGCGAAGGGCAAGAACGTGCTGACGTTCACGCCAGGCGCGGCCGATTTCGACGCCGACGCGCTGCAACGCGTCGCGATCGGTCCTTCGGGCAACCTGCGCGCGCCGACCGTGCGCGCCGGCACGACCTGGTGGATCGGCTTCCACGAGGCCGCTTACGGCGAGCTGTGCGGCGCGTGAGCGATGCCCCGGAGCCAGCGCTCGAGGCCGCGACGACGCGGCTCGGCCAGTTGCAGCGCGGGCGCGGCGACGGCTTCGTCGCGGCGCTGCGCGCGGGCGCCGATGCGCACGACGACCTGCTGCGCTGCCTGTGCCACGACCCGCGCGTCGACCGGCAGATCGAGGCGCGCGGGCGCTACTACGGCGAGCTGCTGGCCGCGCTCGACCTGCCGCTGGAGCCGCTCTGCTACGTGCTGGGCGACGCGACCGAACCCGTGCTCGGCCACGAGGCGATCGCCGCGGCGTGGCGGCTCGGCCACGCGCCGGCGCGCGCGCTGCTGGCCGACGAGCTGACGCGCGAGCCGCTGCTGGCCGGCGTCACCGCGGTTCTGTGGGGCGAACGCTGGGCCGTGCCGGTCGAGCTGCCGCCGCGGGCGCGCGCGCTCTGGCTCCGGCTCGATCTCGACCAGGCCGACAGCGCGCGTGCGATCGCCACGCCGCCCTCGACGTCGGCGCTCGCGGCCCTCTCGCTCGACGAGCTGCGCGAGATCGCGCGCGGGCCGCAGTCGACGCGCCGCGATCGCGTGCTCGGCGAGCTGTGCGCACGCGGCGGCGATCCGGCGACGCGCGACCGCCTGGTCGAGATCGCCAGCCAGGACCTCGTCTACGCCCGCGTCCGGCTCGCGGCGCGCGCCCTCGGCCTGCTCGGTGACGAACGGCTGCTGCCGCTCGCCGAGGAGCACTTCGCCCGCGAGGACGTGTTCGCCGATCCGCAGCGGCGGCTGCGCGGCGAGGCGCGGATGCGGCGGGCGTGCCTCGCCGACTACGTGCAGCACCTGCCGCCTGCCCTCGGCCTCGAACTCGCGCGCGGCTACCACGGTCGCGGCGGCTACTTCACGCACGTCGCCGGCTGCCTGTTCCAGGAGCACGCGACCGCGGCCGATCGCGCAGCCCTCGAGGCGTTCGTCGCGGCGCGGCGCGCCGACGACGGCGGCGTGGCCGTGATCTGCGAACTCGACGCTCTGGCCCGGCTCGGCGATCCGCGCTCGGCGCCGCTGCTGGCCGAGGTCGCGCGCACCGTCGCCTACAGCCACGCGCGCCGCCGCGCCGTGCACGCGCTGGCGACGATGGCCGAGGCACCGCTGGCGCGCGAGGTGCTGCGCGAGGCGCTGTGGGACTGCGAGGACGAGGCCGCGGCCGACGGCTGCGCCTTCGTGCCCGTGCTCGATGCGCGCGCCCAGGATCGCGTCGCTGCGCTCGCGGCGAGCCCACTGGTCGACGGCGAACTCGCGGCGCGTGCGCTGCGCCGGCTGCAGCGGCGCTGAGCGCTCGGAGTTCCCCGCGGCTCACCGCTTCGGCGCGCTCTGCCAGACGTCCTTCGGCTCGAGCACGCCGCGCGCGGCGTCGCCCTGCAGCCACGCCCGCGCCGCCTCGTCGCCGCGCAGGTAGGTGTCCCAGAAGGCCGTCGACAGCGCGAGCACCGCACGGTGGTGGTTCGGGTTCTTCGCGCCGAACCGCGCGCGGCCCTCGCTGCCGACGAACGCGCTGTGCTGCGCGCCGTCGAGCACCAGCTCGTAGTGGTCGATGCCGGCGGGCAGCGCCGCGAACACCTTGCGCCGCGACGCCGCGTCCTGGTCGCCGATCGGCGAGACGTCCTCGGTGCCGGTCATGCACAACCACGGCAGCGCGACCTTGGCGAACGCGGACGTGCCGTCGCCACCCTTCGGCCAGCTCGGGCTCATCGGCAGCGCCGCGTCGATGCGCGGGTCGAGCTGCGCCTGGCCGATCACGCGGAAGCTCCCGCCGGCGACGACCTGGGTCGTGTAGGCGCCGAACGAGTGCCCGGACATGCCGACGTGCGCGAGGTCGAGGCGCCCGCGCAGCGCGTGCTCCTCGTCGCCGTTCCAGGCCTCGAGCTGGTCGAGCACCGCGTGCACGTCCTCGGCGCGCGCGAGCAGTTCGCGTCCGTTGGCCGCCTCGCGCAGCCTGTCCATGCGTTCGCGGGCCGGCGCGCCGCGCCAGACGCTCTCGTCGCTGCCGGGGTGCTGGAGGAACACCGCGACGTAGCCGCGCTTCGCCCAGTGTTCGCCGAGGTAGGGGCTCGTGTCGCGCGATCCGCCGAGCCCGTGGCTGAACAGCACGACCGCGGCCGGCGCCTTGGCCGCGGGCAGGTAGACACGCAGGGGAATGTCGCGTTCGCGCTTCGCGTCGTGCGCGGCCAGCAGCACGCTCTCGACCTTCTGGTCCTGGGTGACGGCCAACGGGTCGTAGCCATCGGCCGCAGCGGCGCGGGTCGGCGCCTGGGCCACGGCGCAGGCGGTGAGCAGCGACAGGGCGAGCGGAACCAGGCGGGACATCGTCATGGGGGCAATTGGCCGCAACCTGCGGGCAGGGGACGAAGCGTTGCCGACCGTCTCACGGCGAGACGCCCGCCGCGAGCGCAGCGATCGCGCGCGCCAGCTCGAACACGCTGCACGGCGACGAGCCTTCGGCCTTGTTGTTGACGACGACGGTCATCGGCACGCCCGCGCGCAGGGCATCGACCGCGAGCTGCGCGACCTCACCGCGGCTCGCCGGATCCGGATCGACGAGCCGGTCGAACGGCTCGTAGCGCTCCTTGGCCTCTTCGTACTGCAGCCCGGTGTGCAGCATCCAGCGCACGGCGACCGGCCCGTCGAGCGGTGCGAACTGGCGCTGCACCGCGAGCGACGGCATGCGCGGGTGGACGACGAACGCGTGCCGCGCGCCGACCGCCCGCAGCGCCGCGGCGTAGCGTTCGGTCAGCAGCGCCTCGTCGCGCAGTTCGACCGCGCACGGCACACCCGCAGGCAGCCGGCTCAGGAAGCCGTGCAGGCAATCGGCGAACAGTCCCGGTTCGCGCGTGATGGCCGGCCCCTGCGGCGGGAACTGCAGCAGCAGCGTGCCGAGCTTCGCCCCGAGACCCTCGACCGCCGGCGCCACGCATTCGGCGGTCGCCGCGACGTCGTCGAGGTAGCGAGGGTTGCGGCCGCGTTCGCCCGGCCGGTGCGGCATCAGCAGCTCGCCCCACAGCTTGACGACGAACCGGAAGTCGTCCGGAACCTGCGCGGCGTAGTCGGCGAACTCACCGGCCGCGACCGGCGCGTAGAACGCCCGGTCGACCCCGACCGTGCGCAACAGCGGGTGCTGCGCGTAGGCAGCGAGACCGTGCCGGCTGAGATGCCGCACCGCCGCGCGCTCGGCGTAGACGAGGCCACGCCAGCCCGGGAAGTTCCACGACGACGTGCCGAGCCGCAGCGTCGCCGGCAACTGCGCGGCCAGCGCACGGAGGTCCTCGGCGACTGGTGCGGGCGACACCGTCGGCCGTTCCGGCGCGGGTTCGTCGAGTGGGCCGAACAGGCCCTGCTGCTTCGCCATTGGGCCGGGATCGTAGCGCCTCCTTGCGGCGGACCGCGCGCGACGACACGGATCGTGGTTCCTTGTCACAAGTCGATCCAGGCCGGCAACGAGAAGACGACGCGCCCTCCCCAGGCGCCCAATCCTCTGCACCGTCCATGAACCTCCGACTTTCGCCACTCCCGACCGCAGGCGCCCTGCTCCTGCCGTTCCTCGTCCTCACCCCCCTCACCGCCCAGACACCGATCAGCGGCGTCGTCACCGGCACGCTGGGCGCCGGCGTCTACCACGCGACGAGCTCCCTGTCGGTGCCGGCTGGCCAGACGCTGACCCTGGCTGCCGGCGTGATCCTCAAGCTCCGCAACGGTCAGGAATTCACCGTTGACGGCACGCTGGTCGCCAACGGCACGGCGGGCAACCCGGTGATCGTCACCGACCTGCAGGACGACTCGGCCGGCGGCGACACCAACGCCAACGGTCCCAGCTCAGGCGCGCCGGCGGCCTGGCGCGGCATCGTCTTCAACCCCACGTCGACCGGCTGCGTGCTGCACTACACCGACGTGCGCTACGGCGGCTCGGGCTACATCTCGAACTTCTACTGCAACAACGCGAGTCCGACCCTGGACCACTGCACCTCGCGCGACAACTACACGCACGGCATCGAGCTCAACGGCAGCTCGTTTCCGACCCTGACGAGCTGCACGATCGCGAACAACGGCGGCTACGCGATCAACGGCGTGGCGGTGGGCGCGCTCGCGAACTTCGCCGGCAACGCCGCAACCGGCAACGGCAGCGGCAACTATGCGCGCGTCACGGTCGGCGCGGTCACCGGCAGTCTCACGTTGACGCCGGCGGCGATGATCAGCGGCGTGTTCGTGTTCGACACGACGCTCACCATCCCGAGCGGCGCCGCGCTGACCTTTGCCGCCGGAACGGTCGCCAAGATGCGCAACAGCGGCGTCGAGATCACCGTCGGCGGCACCCTGACCGCGAACGGCACGACGAACGCGCCGGTCGTCATCACCGGCCTCGCCGACGATTCGGTGGCCGGCGACACCAACCTGGACGGCCCCTCGTCGGCCAGCCCGACGGCTTGGCGCGGCATCGTCTTCCAGAGCACCTCGACCGGATGTGCGCTGCACTACGCCGACGTCCGCTACGGCGGGGCTGGCTACGTCGCGAACTTCGACTGCCAGAGCACCAGCCCGACCCTCGACCACTGCACGTCGCGCAACAACTACTCCCACGGTCTCGAGCTCAACGGCGTTTCGCTCCCCACCGTGACGAACTGCACGTTCACGAACAACGGCGGCTATGCGATCAACGGCGTCCCGATCGGCGCGCTGGCCGGCTTCACCGGCAACACCGCCACCGGCAACTCCAACAACACGGGCAACTTCCCGCGCGTCACCAACGGCGCGGTCAGCGGCAGCATGACGGTGCCCGCGGCCGCGACCATCAACGGCGTGGTCGTGTTCGACACCTCGGTCACGGTGCCGCTGGGCAGCTCGCTGACGTTCGCGCCGGGCGTGGTCGCGAAGATGCGCAACAGCGGCGTCGAGATCACGGTCGACGGCACGCTGCACGTCGACGGCACGGCCGCGAACCCGGTCGTGTTCACCGGCCTCGCCGACGATTCGGCCGCCGGCGACACCAACGGCGACGGCCCCGGCTCCGCGACCTCGACCGCCTGGCGCGGCATCGTCTTCAACCCGTCGTCGACGGGCTGCGTGCTGACCTACGCCGACGCGCGCTACGGCGGTGCCGGCTACATCTCGAACTTCCACTGCAACGACGCCACCCCGACGCTCGACCACTGCACCTCGCGCAACAACTACACGCACGGCCTGCAGCTCGACGCGGCCAGCCGCCCGATCGTTCGCGACTGCACGTTCACGAACAACGGCGGCTACGCGATCCACGGTGCGGCCATCGCGGCCGTGCCGGGATTCACGAACAACCAGGCGAGCGGCAACGCCAGCGGCAGCTTCGTGCGCGTCACCGACGGCAACGTCACCGGCGCGGTCGTCATCGGCTCCCAGGCGTGCCTCGGCGGTGCGCTGGTGTTGGCCACGGGCATCAGCGTCGCCACCGGCGGTGACCTGACCCTGCAGCAGGGTGTCATCGTGAAGTTCCAGAACGCCTACGAGGTCACGGTCGCCGGGGCGCTGCACGCCCGCGGCTCCGCCTACGAGCCGGTGGTGTTCACATCGCTGCCCGATGACGAGTTCGGCGGCGACACCAACGGCAACGGCCCGAGCACCGGTTCGCCGACGCAGTGGCGCGGCGTGACCATCGCACCGACCGCGGCCGCCTCGCAGCTCGAACACGTCCGCATCCGCTTCACCGGCTCCGGCTACGTCAGCGCGCTGACCTCGCAGAGCCCGCTGACGACGCTGCGCGCGGTGCGCGCCGATCGCGCCTATTCGACGGGTATCGTCCTTGCCGACGCCGCCAACATGGTCACCGACCTGGTCGCCTGGCAGTGCGGCAACTACGGCATCCAGCTCACCGGCGGCTCGTTCACGCTGGCGCACGCGACCTGCAACGGCAACAGCGTCGGCATCCGCCGCGAGAACGGCTGGACCGGCGCGATCGTCAATTCGATCAGCCGCGGCAACACCACCGACTTCGGCAACTTCGCGACGGCCGCGCAGGTGCAGTTCAGCGACGGCGCGTTCGCCGGCCAGAACGGCAACCTGTCGGTCGATCCGCAGTTCGTCGATGCGCCGAACGGCGACCTGCACCTGCTGCCGACCTCGCCGTGCCTCGGCGCCGCGGACCTGTTCACCGCGTTCTTCACGTTCGAGGACGCGGACCAGAACTCCCGCCTGCTCGACCACGCGCTGGTCGGAGTGCCGCTGCCCGACATGGGCGCCTACGAGCTCGCCGCGTGGGACATGACCGTCAGCGGTTCCTCGCGCCCCGGGACCAACGTCGACTACACCGTCACCGGCCCGGCGGGTCTGTCGATCTACGCCTGGGGCCTGCGCGACGGCCTGTTCCCGATCGTGCCGTTCGGCTTCTTCCTGGCGGGGTCCACCGCGACCGTGATGTCGGGACTCGTGCCGACCGGCACGCCCTACGTGCTGCAGGTGCCGTCGATCCCGGCGCTGGCGGGGCTGCAGTTCGGCGTGCAGACACTGACGTTCCCGATCGGCACGTTCGCGGTCGGCAACCTGACGCGACTGCACCAGCTGCTGATCCGGCCGTGACGCGCGGCGACCGCGCCTACTTCGCCGGCTCGCGCTCGCCCAGCGATCGCTCGAGCGCGGCGAACTCGGCGCGGTCGCGGAGCGGGTTCCAGCCCGAGGCCTGCAGCACCTTGGCTTTCATGCCCAGCTCGCCGGCCTTCGTCAGGGCCGCCATCGCGCGGTCCAGCAACGTCGCGTCGCTCGAACCGCCGAGCCGCCAGGATTCGAGCCAGAACTCGGCGGCGCGCTGCGCGAGGCGCGGCTGGTGCGGCTGGTGCGGCGGCAGGTCGGTGAGCTCCTGCGCCGTCGCGGCGAGGCCGGCGGCGTCGCGCAGACGCTTCTGGACGACCCCGATCATCTCGAGGTGCTTGCCGAGGAAGTCGAGCGCCATGGCATGACCCGGCGCGATCCGCAGCGCGTCGCGCTGGCATTGCCGCGCGCGTTCGAGCTCCGCGAGCGCCGCCGCGGTCCGTTCCGGGTCGTCGATCGCGCTGCGCGCGTGGTTGTGCAAGGCGCCGCCGAGACGGATCAGGAACTCGACGTGGCTCGGATACTGGTCGACGGCGCGCTGCCGCGCGGCGAGGCTGCTGGTCAGCAACGCCTCGGCTCCGGGGTCGCGCGCGTTCGCGAGCAGGTTGCCGAGTTCCTCCTCGGCGTCGGCGACGTAGACCGCCGGCGGCGGCCAGGTGCCGGCTTCGGGCAGTTCGCGCGCGAGCTGCAGGGCGGACTCCAGCACGCCGCGCGCCTCGTCGCGGCGCTGGCGCTGCAGGAACCGCCCGTAGTTCGTCAGGTGCAGGACCAGCAGCGACGGGTCCTTGGGGTCCGGGGCGCCGAGCGCATCGCACTGCCGCTGCAGATCGATCGCCGCCTTCAGCTCGCGCTCGACCGCGTCGGGCTCGTGCCCCTCGTCGAGCAGCAGCGACCGCTGCGTGCACAGCTCGGCGCGGGCGCGCAGCGACTCGGCGCGCAGCGGCGGCGCGGCGGCCGCGGCAAGGTAGTCGGCTTCGGCCGCGGCGATCGCCGCGCGCGCCGCATCGGCGCGGCGACGGTCGAGTGCCAGCGCCGCGAGCGAACCGTGCAGGTGCGCGCGGACGTCGCGCCAGGCCGGCGGCAGGTCGTCGCCGTCGCCGAGCAGCCCCAGCGCCTCGTTGGCGGTGGCTTCGGCGTGCGCCAGGTCGCCACGCGCGGCGAACGACAGCGCCAGCGCGTTCAGCGAGCGCGCGGCGTTGACGCGGACCTTGCCGTCGACCGGGTGGCTCGCGACCAGCGAACGGAAGATCGCGGCCGCATCGACCAGCGCGCCGTGCGCAATCGGCTCGGCCCGCGGCACGCCACGCAGGCTCGTGTTGCCGAGCCGGACGAGGATCGACTGCAGCGCCTCGAGGCTCGCGTCGAGGCTGTCGCGCGTCCGCTGCTGCTCGGCGGCCAGCTCGACGCCGGCCCGGTGCTGCTGCACGAGCAGCGCCGCGCCGAACGCCAGCGCCGCGAAGCCCGTCGCCAGCAACGCCGCGGTCGCCGCGCGGTGCCGCTGCGTCCAGCGCACGAGCCGCAGACCGCGCCCCAGCGGCCGCGCCGCGATCGTGCGCCGGTCGAGCACCGCCTGCAGGTCGGCCGCGAACGCCGCCAGGTCGCCGTAGCGCCGGTCGCGCTCGGGATCCATCGCGGTGCGCAGCACCAGGTCGAGCTCGCGCGGCGCCGTGCGACAGCGCGCGCGCAGCGGCGGCAACTGGTCGGCGAGCCGCGCCTGCTCGGCGTCGCGGAACGGCCGTTCGAGCGTCACCAGCGCCCACAGCGTCGCTGCCAGCGAGAACACGTCGGTGCGTTCGTCGGTCGCCTGGCCCGCCCACTGCTCGGGCGACATGAACGCCGGCGAACCCGGCGCGTGGCCCGAACGCGTCATCTCGCGCGCTTCGCGCACCTGCGCGACGCCGAAGTCGAGCACGACGACGCGGCCGTGCGGCGTGACGATGCCGTTCGACGGTTTGACGTCGCGGTGGACGATGCCGCGCAGGTGCGCGTGCCGCAGCCCCTGCGCCAGGTGCAGGCCGATCCGCGCGGCGCTCTCCCACCAGCTCCCCGTGAACAGCTCGTCGCGCGCCGTCGCGTCGCCGAGCAGCGCCGCCAGGTCGGCGCCGCGCAGGTCGCCGGCATCGCGCCCGGCGAGCCGCGCGATCACCTGGTCGAGCGTCAGTCCCTCGATCACCTCCATCGCGAAGAACGGCACGCCTTCGCATTCGCCGGCGGCGAACACCGACACGATCGCCGGGTGCTCGAGCCGCGCGATCGCGTCGATCTCGCGGCGGAAGCGCTCGCGCGCGCCTTCGAAGAACAGCAGCTCGGGCCGGATCACCTTCAGCGCGACGCGGCGGCCCAGCGGCTCCTGCACCGCCTCGTAGACCACGCCCATGCCGCCGCCGCCGAGGCGGCGCACGAGCCGGTAGTCGCCGAGCCGCTCCGGGTGCGCCGACTGGGCCGGTTGCGCGTGCGCGGGATCGCTGCCGATCCGGACGGCCTCACTGCCGAGCAACCCCATCTCGCGGCAGCGCCGGATGCCGCGCGCCAGCGCCGAGGCCTGGTCCGGGTGCGCGGCGACGAACGCGTCGATCGCCGGCTCCCCGCCTTCGTCGAACCGTTGCAGCGCTTCGGCCAGCAGGTCTTCGAGGTCGGGCTCGGCGGGCATGCGGGATCCATACCCAGCCGAGGCCGCGGCGCGAAGCCCCTACTGCAAGGTTGCGGTGACGGTCTCGCCGGCGTGAACCGCGACCACGGCGGCGAAGCCGAGTGGCAGGTCGCGGGGCGGCGCGCCATCGCGGCCGTTGTTCGAGGCGACCAGGGCGAACTGCCACGTGCCGGGCAACAACGATTGCAGCGCCGGATCGTCGCGACCACCGACGTGGATCCGGACCGCTGCGTGACCGCCCTCGCGACAGGTCGCGACGGCGACCAGCGAATCGCGCGCATCCTCGCCCTTCGGCCACGCCGCGGCGCAGGTCAGACGCACCTTCCCCGGACGCGGCACGCGCAGCGTCACCTCGGGCACGCGGGTGTCGTGGTCGACCCCGAACTCGTCGCCGCCGATGCGGCAGGCGACCCGCACGGTACCCGGCGGCAGGTCGCGCACGCGATGGATCCCCGCGGCCAGCCATTCACGGCGCCCCAGGCGCTGCTCACCCCGACGACACACCGGTGGCACCTCG
Source organism: uncultured candidatus Brocadiaceae bacterium (assembly GCA_964392555.1). Lineage (GTDB taxonomy): Bacteria > Planctomycetota > UBA1135 > UBA1135 > UBA2386 > CAYMRG01. Next base: position 2,990 of record CAYMRG010000030.1, on the reverse strand, counting down.
TCCAACGCTTCACCGCGTTCGTCGACGACGTGGATCGTCACCTCACGACCGCGGGGCAGGACGAAATCGGTGAGCGGCATCCGCTGGGCGAGATCCGAGAAGGTTGCTTCGCAGAAGCCGTCCCGCTGCAGCGACAGGCGCACCCCCGCCAGATCGCCGGGTCGCGCGAGCGCGAACGTCCCATCGTCCGCGGTGACGATGCGCGCCATGCGCGTGTGGTCGCCGACCTCGAGTTCGAACGTCGCCGTGACCTCCGCCAGCGGCTGCCCGGCCTCGTCGACGACGCGCCCGCGGAACGCCGGCTGGTCGGCTGGCACCACCAGCTCGACCGCGAGCTCCTCGCCGAACGGCGGCACGACGAACGTCTGCCGCGCGAGGTCTCGGTCGAACGCGTCGGCGACGGCCACCGTGACGGCGCGCCCGGGCTCGAGCGACCACAGCGTCGCGCCCCCGGCCGGAACCGCCACCTGGAAGCGATGCTGGTCATCGCGAGCCGCACCATCCGCCTGGGTGCGGCCGGAGACGATCTCGCCGGAGATCGCGAGCGGGTGCAACTGCCGATCGATCTTGGCGAACCGGCGGCCGCCGGCCAGCAAACGCTGCTCGCACCGCACGAGCACGGCGCCCGACCCGGCACGGCCGCTGCCATCGACGAGGCGCAGCGTGACGCGGTTGGTCGGCGCCAGTTCGAAGACCAGCGGATCCGCGGCGGTGCCCGCCGCCTCGCCGCGCGGCATGACCGGGCCGATGCGGTGCCGCGGCGATCCGACGAGCTGCACTTCGGCGGCGGTGCCGTAGAACGTGCCGCAGCCGTTGTGGTCGCTGGGTCCGCTCAACGACTTCGCGGCGACGCGCGCGCCGGCGATCGGCGCGCCGGCGGCGTCGATGCAGAGGAAGCAGGTCACCGTGGGGCGATCGAGTTCGATCCGCACCTCGCCATGGCTCGCCAGGCGCGCGGCCTCGAGCCGCACCGCGGCGCGCGCCGCACCTTCGCCGGCCGTCGCCACGATGCGGACTTCGCGCAGCGCGGGTCGGTGGGCCGGATCGCGCCAGTTGCCGTAGCGGCCGCGATGCGAGGTCATGAACCCGGCCACGAACGTGCCGTCGCGCTGACTCAGGATGCCCGTCAACGGACTGTTGTCGCCATCGACGAAGTCGGCCACCGCTTCCACCGTCGGCCAGGCAACCGGCTCCCCGGTGTCGCGCCAGACGACACGACCGGCAACCGTCGGCAGCTGCGTGGCCCGCAGCGCCAGCGCACCTTCGGGCCCCGGCAGTTCGACGCTGCTCCGTCCCGGTTCACCGTCCGCCAGCCACAGGGCTTCGGGCAGCTGCACCGCGCCGTGCCAGTCCGGCTCCAGGCCGACCAGGCGGAACTCGCCGCTGCGCCCGCAGCGCACCTGGTGACCGCGGAGCGCACAGTCGACGCGCAACGCGGCGGGCACGCCGACGAGCCGTTCACCCGGCTCGATGCGCAGCAACCAGCCGACTCCGGGCTGGCCATCGACGGTCAGGGTCCCGGCGACCGACGCACCGTCCGGCAGCACGATGCGATGCTGCCCGGCACGTTCGGCGCACGGCTCGACGAGCAGCGCGTGCCCTTCGGCTTCGACCAGCAGCCCGCCGGCGCCTTCGGCGTCCGGGAACGCGCACCGCCCCGCCGCATCGGTCACCCGCCAGACCGCGCCTTCGTCGCCAGTCGCCCAGCAGTGCACGGCCGCGTCGGCGACCGGCTGCGAACGCGCGTCGACCACGGTGACGCGGCAGACACGATCGGCCGGCGACGGCGTTGCGGCCGGGCTCGCGACGGTGCGCTCGGGCGCCGCGTCGGGGGCGTCGACCTGCAGCCCGCCGGTCGCCGGTTGCGGCACGGCTTCGGCCACCTCGGCCACCGGCGTCGGCAGCGACGTCGACCGCGGCCACCAGAGCACCACTCCGGCGACCAGCAGAGCCGCCGCCACCGCCGCGAACTTCTTCATCGCGATCACCCCCAACAGGAGCCAAGGACCACCGTTCCCGCCCAGCCCGAACACCGCGAACGCGCGCAGCCAGCCGGCGCGATCGCCGAACTCGCCGTCGAGCCGTTCGCGCAACATCGCCAGGCCGCGCTGCAGCCGCTTGCGCACGACGTCGCTCGCGACGCCGAGCCGCTGCGCGATGGCGCGCGGCGGCAGGTCGTCGAAGAACCGCAGCGTCACCGCAGTGCGGTACGGCTCGGGCAACGCGACCACCGCATCGGTCAGGCGCCGGTGCATCGCCAGGCGCTCGGCTGTGCGCTCCCCGCCATCGCCTTCGGCAGCAGACGCGGCCGCCGCTTCGTGCCGTTCGCGCCGGCGCCTCGCCTGCTGCGCCTTGCCGGCGAGCCGGCGCGTCACGGCGGCGAGCCAGCCGCGCAGATGGTCCGGCGCGTGGGGCTGCCGCAACGCCGCCAGCAGCGCGTCCTGCGCCACGTCGTCGGCCAGGTCCGCGCGCCGCACCAGCGCTTGGGCGAGGCGCCGCACCGCACCGGCCTCGGCCAGCAGCGCGTGCGGAGAGATACCGGAAACGTCGTCCACGAGGGAGAAGGGCGCCGGAGCGCGCTTTCGTGACCGAAAACCTGCCCGCTGGGGCGCCGGCGCGCCACCCCCACGCCGCCGCGCGCCGCCCCGTTGTCGCCGCCGGCCGGTGCTCCGCGTCGAGGCGGCTGACCCTCCCCGCATTCGTCGAGGCGGCCGGCGGGTACGCCCCCGCTTCGCCTACGAGGAGTTCCTCGCCGGCATCGACTCACCCCACACCGCCAGTGCCTTCCGGCAATGCCCTGAACCGCTTCCTGACCCACGCCGATGGCCTGGGCCTCGAGTTGCACCCGATCACTCCGAAGGCCGTCTCGGCCTACCTGAAGAACCTGCAGGCCGAGGTCCGGGGCAAGTGCGGCGAACCCAGCCGGTTTCAGGAGGCCTCGAAGCCCAGGAAGAAGCTCGACCTGGCAGCCATCCGGCACTTCTTCGACA
>CAYMRG010000029.1:8458-18522 GCA_964392555.1 uncultured candidatus Brocadiaceae bacterium | reverse complement strand
ACCAGCCGGTAGAGGAACGACCCGGCTGCCGACGTCGCACCGGCGAGCGCCGGCGCCGCCATCGGCACCGCGAACAGCGACAGCCAGCCCCACACCGCGAGCGCCACGCCGACCGCGAGCAGTGCCGCGAGCGCGAGCACCTGCGCCAGCACGCCGGGCAGCACGAACACGGCCGCGGTCGCCAGCGCCGCGGCGCCCGCCGCGAGCGGCAGATCCCAGTGCGGCGCCGAGAGCGCGTCGCCGCGCAGCAGGTTGTCGAGCGCCGTCGCGTGCAGCTCGACGCCGGGGAAGCGTTCGCTGAGCGGCGTCTGGTGCGCGTCCTCGTAACCCTCGGCGTGGATGCCGATCAGCACGATCTTGTCGCGCCAGCGCTCGGTCGGGTAGATCGGCGTCTGCCCTTCGCTCGCCTGCTGCATCGACAGCAGCACGTTGACGAACTTGACGTGTTCGAACGTGAACTCCGGACCGCGGAAGTTCAGCAGCGCGCGGCCGTCGCCGGTCACCGCCGGCACCGCCTCGCCACCGCGCGCCGCCATCGCCGCGGCCGCCGCCAGCGACGGGTAGGCCTTCGCCGGCTGCCCGTCCGGCCCCCACAACCGCAGCAGGTCGTAGTGACGGAACGTCTTGTCGGCGTCGGGACGGATGTTGACGAAGCCGAGCAGGTCGGCGCCCGTGGCGAGTTCCGGCAGCGGCAGCACGATGCCGCGTTCGCGCGCGCGCTGCAGCCGTTCGGCCGGCGCGCCGCCGAGGCCGCGCGCGGCGAACGCGGCGGTCTCGGCCGCGTCGCGCCCATCGACGCGGAAGTCGACGAACTTCATCGCCAGCACGTCGCCGCGCGCGCTAGTCAGCGCCTCGCCGAACTCACGATCGCCGGCCGCCGAGCCGCGCTGGTCGAACAGCAGGTCGAACACCACCGCGCGCGCGCCGGCGTCGCGCAGGTACTGCACGACCGGGGCGTAGACGTCGCGCGGCCACGGGAACGGCAGCGACGCCTCCTTGTCGACGTAGTCGAGCGATTCCTGGTCGATCCAGGCGATGACGACGTCGTCACCGGGCGGCTTGCGGCCGAGGCCGAGCGCGTAGCGCGCGTCGAGGGTCAGCAGCTCCAGGCGTTCGATCGCCCCGGTCGGCGCGAGCGCGGCGACCAGCAGGAACCCGGAAAGCGCGAGCAGACAGGCAGCGACCGGACGGCGCATGCCGGCACTTGTAGCCGGCGAGCGCCGCTCAGAAGAACACCAACTCGTGCCCGTCGGTGGCCGTCAGCAGCGGGTTGCCGGTCTCGCCGCTCGCCTGCAGCGCGACCCCCTGCACGATCGCCGACCAGCCGGGCAGCGTGATCGGCATCGGGAATGCGAGCGACAGCGGCGTCGTCAGATCGACCGCGCTTGCGAGCAGCAGCGAGCCGCCGAGGTCGAACGCGATCTCGGGATACGGCACCGATGGCGCCGGCGGCAGCGCGGTCGGAAACAGGCCGACCAGCAGCAGGCACGGCGCCGCGTCGAACACGCCGTTCAGCGACCGCACGCGCAGCTCCGTCGGCGTGCCGAAGGTCACCGACTGCGTCGGGCACGCCGTCGCCGGCAGGCCGTCGACGCCGGTCTCGAGCAGCAGGTGGTCGCCCGAGCCCGGGAATCGCCGCAAGGACGGATCCGCGCAGCGATCGGCGATACCCGCCAGGTGGTGCCAGTCCGCCTCGCCGAGGCCGTACACGGCCAGCGCCTGCGCCAACGGCCCCGCCGGGTTCCAGGCCGGCTCGATTCCACAAACCGGCTCGCCGTAGATCGCGGTGTAGATGCACATGCCGGTCAGCAGGATCAGCGACGGGTTCGGATGGAACAGGTCGTTCTCGTACCACATCGGATCCCACTCGAGCAGCGACACCGCGTCGCCGACCGCGGCGTTCACCGCGGCACCCGGACCGAAGGTCGCGTTCATGTCGCTGACGACCTGGTGGTAGTTGCCGCGCACCTCGGTGTGGAACGCCATCGGGTCGGCCCACGGCGACGGGTAGTACATCTGGCCGTAGGCGCTCGCCCAGGTCTGGAACATCACCGCGCGCGCCGCCGGGCTGTGGTTGCGGACGTTGTTCAAGACCGCCGGCGCGCTGCTCAGGAACACCGCCGAGTTGAAGCCGACGCCGTTGGTCGCCTCCAGCAGGTGTCCCTGCATGATCACGTTGTCCCACGTCTCGCCGGCGGGCAACGCATTCGTGATGAAGGCGACCTGCGTCGGGTTCGTCGCGTGGTACTGCAGGGTCGCGCCCCCGCTGAACGCCTGCACGAGCGTCGGCGCGGGATGGCCGGCTTCGATCGCGATCCAGCGCACGACCTCCGGCACGCCGTAGCCCCAGACGTAGTAGGTGAGGCTGTTGCCATAGAACAGCAGGTTCTTGCCCTGCGCCATCGCGGACGAAGTCAGCAGCAGCAGCCAGAACAGCAGGCGGGCAGGATGGCTCATGATCGCTCGTGTCAGCAAGACACGTTCCTATCGACATCCGCACGATAGCGTACGCCGAAAAGCTCGCCTCCGGACTGTCCCCTACCCGCGCGTCGTGTCCGGGTCGTCCTCGCCGGGGTTGACGAAGCGGTTCTGCTCGAAGCCGTGCTGGCGCTCGTAGAGCTCCCGGTAGCGGCCGCCCAGGGCGAGCAGTTCGGCGTGGGTGCCGCGCTCGGCGATGCGGCCGCGTTCGATGACCAGGATCTGGTCGGCGCTGCGGATCGTCGACAGCCGGTGCGCGATCACGAACGTCGTCCGCTCCTGACGTAGTTTCTGCAATCCCTGCTGGATCAGGGCCTCGCTCTCGCTGTCGAGCATCGACGTGGCCTCGTCGAGCACGAGGATCCGCGGATCGGCGAGCAGGGCGCGGGCGATCGCGACGCGCTGGCGCTGGCCGCCCGAGAGCTTGACGCCGCGTTCGCCTACGACCGTGTCATAGCCCAGCTCGAAGCGGCGGACGAACTCCTCGCAGTGCGCGGTCCGGCAGGCGGCTTCGACCTCGGCGCGCGTCGCGTCCGGCCGCGCGAAGGCCACGTTCGCCGCGATCGTGCCGTCGAACAGGAAGTTGTCCTGCAGCACGACGCCGAGGTGCGCGCGGTAGTCGCGCAGACGCAGCGTCGCGAGGTCGCGGCCGTCGACCAGGACGCGACCGGTCGCGGGCCGGTGGAATGCGAGCACGAGCCCGGCCAGCGTCGATTTGCCGCCGCCGCTGCTGCCGACCAGCGCGGTCGTCGACCCCGCCGGCGCCGTAAACGTGATGTCCTCGAGCACCGGCTTGCCCGGCTCGTAGGCGAACGAGACCTGCTCGAAGCGGACCTCGCCCTGGACCGTCGGACATGGCGCGCGCTGCGGATCGTCGGCGTCCTCGCGCGCGACGTCGCGCAGTTCGCGCAGCCGGTCCATGCCGGCGAACGCCTCGCTGATCTGCGTGCCGATCGACGCGATGTTGACGACCGGGCCGACGACGAGGCCGATGAAGACGAGGTACATCACGAAGTCGCCGAGCGTCATCTCGCCGGCGAGGATCGCGTGGCCGCCGAGCAGCGTCATCAGCACACCGACCACGCCGACGATCGCGGTCGAGATCGACGTCGTCGCCGAGATGCCGCGCATCGAGCTGCGGATGTTCGCGAACAGCCGGTCGACGCCGCCGGCGAAGGTCGCCTGCTCCGCGTCCTCCGCCGTGTAGGCCTTGACCTCGCGCACGCCGGACAGCGTCTGGCCGAGGCGCCCGGTGACCTCCGCCTGGAGCTTGCCGCGCTCGCGAAACAGCGGCCGCAACCGGCGGAACGCGATCGTCATCATCGCCGCGAACAGCACCAGCACGACCAGCACGACCAGCGTCAGCTGCCAGTTGAGCCAGAGCAGCACCGCGAAGCCGAACGTCGCGGTCAGCAGGCCGCCGACGAGTTGCACGATGCCGGTGCCCACCAGGTTGCGCAGGCCTTCGGCGTCGTTCATGACGCGGGCGATCAGCACGCCGGTCTGGGTGCCGGCGAAGTGGCCGACGGGCAGGTGCAGCACGTGCTCGTGGATCGACTTGCGGACGTCATTGATTGCGCGCTGCGCGGCGACGCCGAGGACCTGCGACAGCGCGTAGCTCGTCACCGCCTGCACCAGCGTCGCGAGGCCGCCGGCCAGCGCGAGTGGCCACAGCAGATCGACGCGATGCTGCCCCACCACGTCGTCGATCAGCATCTTCGACGTGCTCGGCAGCACGAGCCCGGCGAGCCGCGAGACCAGCATCAGCACGAGGCCGAGGGCGAGGCGCTTGCCGTGGGTCGCGACGAGATCGCGCGCGTCGCGCCAGGCACCGGCGAGCGAGAGTTTGGGTTTGGCTGCTCGGTTGGCCACGGGCGCGCGCCGCACTCTACGCCAACCACGCGTCGGTTCGCGCCTCGCAACAGCCGATGCGAACGAGGCTACGTCGCGCGGCAGCTCGCGGCGGCGACACCTGGACCGGCTCGCCCAAGTGTGTTGCGGTGCAGGGAATGCGCGACAACGGAGCGTGTACATCGCCGAGCAATTCCCGGTGAAGACAGTAGGATTGTTCGCCCCGCGGGCAGGCAATGCAGTCGCCTGCGGGGCCTCTTTCTTGCCATCGCGCACCTAGTAACGACCATGAACCGCATCCTCACTACTCTGGCCGCTGCCGCGGCGCTCGCTTCCGGCGCTGCCGCGCAGGTCAGCTTCTCGCAGAACTTCGACGGCGCGTCGGCGCCGACCGGCTACACCGGCAACTTCTCGTGGTACACCGGCACGTCGGCCTGCGGCGGCGCAGGCGGTGCCATGCGCAAGAACCTCTACTCCAGCGTCACCACCGGCAACCTGGTCACGCCGCAGGTCGGCACGTCGATCGGCGGCACGGTCACGCTGACCTTCGACTACAAGGTCCACAACTGGAGCGCGAACACGGTGCCGACGCCGGCCCCGTTCGGCACCATCACGCCGCAGTACGGCGCCACGGCGACCGGCCCCTGGACCAACATCGGGTCGTTCACCGACGAGACCCAGGTCACGGGCTGCATCAACAAGACCTTCACCTTCAACCCGCCGGCTGGCCCGCTCTTCATCAAGTTCGACTGCGTGCGCTCGGCTGGCACCAGCGATTCGTACTGGAACTTCGACAACATCGCGGTGTCGGAATCTGCCGCGCCCTGCTCGGGCACGCCGACCCCCGGCAACACCGTCGGACCGGTCGCGGTCTGCCAGAGCGAGAACTTCACGCTGAGCCTGCAGAACTCGACGACCGGCGCCGGTGTGAGCTACCAGTGGTACTACGGCCCGACCAGCACTGGCCCGTGGCTGCCGGCAGCGACCACCCCGACGATGCTGACCAACCAGGTCCTGGATACCTGGTACTACTGCGACGTCACCTGCGGCTCGTCGACGGGCAGCAGCACGCCGGTGCTGGTGCCGATGGGCACGGTGTTCCCGCAGGACTTCAGCGCGGGCGTCGTCAACCCGAACTGCTGGTCGGTCTCGTCGCAGGTCGGCACCTCGCTGCCGAACTACGCCCCGGAGAGCGCCTTCGCGGTCGGCACCGGTTCGGTCCGCTTCAACTTCTACAGCATCAGCGCCCTCAACGAGCTGTCGCTGACCAGCCCGGACTTCGCGCCGACGGTCGCCGGTGACCAGGTCTACTTCGACGTCGCCGGTGTCACCTACACGGGTGGCGAAGTCGACCACATCCTGCTCGAGGAGTCGAACGACGGCGGCACGACGTGGAACCTCGTCGTCGACATGAACAACGCGGTCGGCGGCGTGCTCAACACGCTCGGCGTCACCTCGTCCTCGAGCCTCGCGCCGACGGCCAGCCAGTGGGCCAGCCTCGCCTACCCGCTCACCGCGGGCACCAACCGGATCCGCTTCCACGGCGTCTCGGACTTCGGCAACAACGTGTTCCTCGACAACATCTCGGTCGGCGTCCTGCCGTCCGCTCGTCACACGAACTACGGCGTCAGCTGCGCGTCGCCCGCCTACACGATGACCGCCGCCCCGGCGCCGGTCGCCGGCACGACGTTCACCTACACGCAGAACGGCATCCCGGAAGCCGCCCCGAGCTCGGGCATCTACTTCGGTGTCGTCATCCTCAGCGTCACCCAGAACTACGCTGGCACGCCGCTGAACATCCTGACGGCCGGTGCGATCGACTCGCCGTGCAACCTGCACGTCAACTCGCTCGACCTGCTGGTCTCGTACGTCAGCGGCACGTCGACCGACTCGTCGGTCACGTTCAACGTCCCGCTCGGCGCCCCGGCGGGCTTCCTGCTCTACAGCCAGGCCGTCGCGCTGATCGTGCCGGTCGCGCCGAACAATGCCGGCATCGTCACCAGCAACGGCGTCCGTAGCTACATCAACAGCTTCTGACGCCAGACCGGTTCCGACCGGCGAATCGCGAGCCCGGTGACCCATGCGGTCGCCGGGCTCGCGTCGTTTCCGCGGCCACACGCGCCGCGCGCCATGGCTGCTTGCCTGGCGTAGCTCGCTCGCCGAGAATCCGCAGCTCGCTGCGGGCCGCCGCACCGAGACGATCACGGCCATGAACGCTTCGCGTCGCACGACACGGCACGGGGGTGGCGCCCCATGATGCACGAGGTGCGCAGCATCCCGCCGGCCCCCCGACGGATCCGCCTGCAGCCCCTGCTCGCGCACCGCTGGCCGCTGCTGGCGGTCGGCAGCGTGCTCGCCGTGGCCGGCTGCCTGCTGGCCTGGCTGATGTTCCTGCAGGCCGGTGGCAAGCCGAGCGACCAGCGCCGCCTCGAGGCGGGACCGACCGAACGGGTGACCGGCACGGTCGACGGCGTCGCGCCCGGCGGTCTGTGGGACGGCAAGCTCCACGACCGCCTCAGCTACCACTTCACCATCGCGACCAGAACGCTGATCGGTGAGTCGTTCTGCATCAGCGACGAGCACGCGAAGGGCTCGACGGTCGACGTCGACGTCCTCGTCGCGGCACCGCAGATCAACCGCATCGTCGGCGGGCGCCTGCACCCCGAACACGTCGCCCTGCAGCCGCGGTTCTGGCTCGGCCTGTTCGCGATCCCCGGCGCCCTGCTGCTGCTCGGCTGGCTGGCCGGCGCCTTCCAGCTCCGTCAGGTGCTCGTCCACGGCGACGTCTCGGTCGGCCGGCTGTGCGGCATCGACACGGTCGCGTACGTGCTGCCGCAGATGCTGCGCGTCACCTACGAGTTCCGCGACCACCGCGCGACCGCGCGCCGCAACCGCCACTGGGTGCGCGCGCACGGCCAGCTCGGCGCGCGACTCGCGCGGCAGATGGCGAACGGCGACTTCGAGCCGATGCCGGTGCTGCACGATCGCCGCCTGCCGCAATGGAGCCGGCTGGTGTTGCCCGGCGACTTCCTGAGCAGCCCCGCGACGCCCGCGATGCCGGCGAACGGCACGCTGTGACCGACCACGAGGACCTGCACGTCCGCGCGCTGCTCGGCGTCGAGGGACCGATCGCGCGACGGCTGCCCGATTTCGAGATCCGGCCGCAGCAGCTGCAGCTCGCCGAAGCCGTCGAACGCGCGCTGCTCGAGCGCCGGCACCTGATCGCCGAGGCCGGCACCGGCGTCGGCAAGTCGTTCGCCTACCTGCTGCCGGCCGCGCTGCACGCCGACCGCCACCAGGGCGAAGGACCGATCGTCGTCTCGACGCGCACGATCGCGCTGCAGGAGCAGCTCGAACAGAAGGACCTGCCGTTCCTGCACGCGGTGCTGCCGTTCGAGTGGTCGTCGGTGACCGCCATCGGCCGCAACAACTACCTCTGCCTGCGCCGCATGCAGCTCGCCGAACGCGAGCAGCACCTGTTCGAGGATCCCGAGCGCCACGACCAGCTCCGCCGCATCGTCGACTGGTCGCTGACGACCAACGAGGGCACGCGCCAGTCGCTCGACTTCCCGCCGGCGCCCGAGGTCTGGGAGGAGGTGCAGGCCGAGCACGGCAACTGCCTGCAGCGCGCCTGCCAGCACTTCGACCACTGCCACTGGCAGCGCGCGCGCCGCCGCATGCAGACCGCGCAGGTGCTGGTCGTCAACCACGCGCTCTACTTCGCCGACCTGGCGCTGCGCATGGCCGGCGCGTCGTACCTGCCCCCGCACCGCGTCGTGATCTTCGACGAGGCGCACCACCTCGAACGCGTCGCGACCGAGAGCCTCGGCCTGCGCGTCGGGCCGCGCACGGTCGGCTGGCACCTGCGGCGGCTGCACGCGCGACGCAGCGAGCGCAGCCTGCTGTCGCGCCACGGCTCGCCCGCGGCGCGGATCCTGTGGGAGGAGGCGCACCAGCACAACGAGGCGTTCTTCGCGATGATCGACGACCGGCTGCGCGGCAGCGGCCAGGGCGAAGGTCTCGCGCTGCACGACGAAGCGCTCGACGAGCCGCTGACGCCGATCCTGCGCGCGCTGAGCACCGAGCTGGCCACGGCGGCCGTGCGCGTCACCGAGGTCGATGCGCGGATGGAACTGACGGCGCGCGCCCAGGGCCTCGACGCGCTGTGCGCGACGCTGCGCGGCCTGTGCCTGCCGAACCCGCAGGCGGCGGTGCCGATGGTGCGCTGGATCGAGCCGTCGCGCCACGGCGCCGTGCTGTGCGGCGCGCCCCTCGACGTCAGCGAAGCGCTGCGCGCGCATCTGTTCACCAACGGCCCGACGACGATCCTGACCAGCGCCACGGTCGGCACCGGCGACGACCCGGAGTTCGCCTGGCTGCGGCGCCAGCTGGGGCTCGACCAGGCCGACACGCTGCGGCTCGGTTCGCCGTTCGACTACGACCGCGCGGTGCGCGTCGTCGTCGAGGAGGCGATGCCCGACCCGGCGCAGGATGCGGCCGGCTTCCGCGCCGAGGTCGCGCGCCGCGCCGCCGACCACATCGTCGCCAACGGCGGCCGGGCACTGGTGCTGTGCACGTCGTGGGACTTCGTCCGCACGCTGGCCGCCGCGCTGCGCCCGCGGCTGCAGCGTCACGACCTCGAACTGCTCGTGCAGGGCGAGGCGCCGTTGTCGCGGCTCTTGCAGCAGAAGCGCGACCAGCCGACCTCGGTGCTGATCGGCACCGACAGCCTGTGGGAAGGCATCGACGTGCGCGGCGACGCGCTGACGCTGCTGCTGGTCACGCGGCTGCCGTTCCAGAGTCCCGGCCACCCGCTGACGCAGGCGCGGCTCGCGGCGCTGCGCCAGCGCGGCCGTGATCCGTTCGCCGAGCATTCGCTGCCCGAGGCGATCCTGAAGTTCCGCCAGGGCTTCGGCCGGCTGATCCGCAGCCAGCAGGACCGCGGCACGGTGGTGGTCATGGACCCGCGGGTGCGAACCAAGGGCTACGGCCGGCGCTTCCTCGCCGCCCTGCCGTTCTCGGCCGACTACGAGCCGGACCACGGCGTCTGACGGATTTCCGGTTTCGACCGGCCAAGGGCCGAGGAACCGCGCCCTTTCCGCCAAGACACCGCTTTTCCGCATGACCAGAACCGCACTCCTCGCGATCCCCGCCCTGCTCGCCGCCGCCGCGTCGAGCGCCACCGCCCAGAGCCTGATGCTGACCAACGGCGAGGTCGTCCAAGGCGTCGGCGACGCCGTCCCCGGCCAGCCCGGCGTCACCGTCGGTGGCACCAGCCCGTTCAGCACCCCGGTGATGGACCTCAACGGGACGATCCTCTGGCGCGCCAAGCTCACGGGCACGGGCATCACGACCAACGTCAACGACCAGGCGCTGTTCTACGGCCGCACGGCGAGCGACGTGACGCTGCTCCTGCAGCGCGGCGACGCGGAGCCGACCGGGACCATGCCGGGCGTCACCGTCAGCTACTCGTCGACGTCCTGGGACGCGGCGCGCATCAGCCCGCAGGGCAACTACCTGCTGTTCGCGTCGCCGTTGACCGGCGCCGTGACCACGACCGACGACAGCGCGATCTTCTGGGGGCCGCCGGGCGCGCTGCAGGTGCTGCTGCGCGAAGGCGGCGCGGCGCCGGCAAGCACCGGCGGGGCGACGTTCACGGGCAACCTCGGCGGCGCCCAGAACGTGACCCAGATCAACAGCAGCGGCCTGAGCGTCTGCAAGGTCAAGCTGGCCGG
>CAYMRG010000029.1:0-8448 GCA_964392555.1 uncultured candidatus Brocadiaceae bacterium | reverse complement strand
CGATGGACATCATGTGCCGCGAAGGCGATCCGCTGAACGGCGGCGCGCAGGCGGTCGGTCTGATCGACGGCTTCCGGCCGACGATCGACGAGACGGGGCGCGTACTGTTCGTCCAGCCGCTGTCGACGACGCTCGGCACGAACCCGGCGACCGCGGCCGACGACGCGGCGATCATGCTCTACACCCCGGGTCCGGGCCTGTCGATCGTCGTCCGCGAAGGCGACCTGGCGCCCGGCTCGGGCGGCTGCGTCTACGGCTCGTTCTCGAGCAGCAGCGGCTTCTCCAACCAGGGTTTCTCGCGCACCTCCGGCCGCGTGGTGTTCACCAACTCGCTGACCGGCGGCGACGTGACGGGCAGCACCAATGACACCAGCGTGTTCGCCGGCACCGTCGGCGGCACGTTCGCGCGCGTCGCCCGCGAAGCGGAAGCCGCGCCGACCGGCGTGTCGGGCGAGATCTACCAGGCGCTGTTCCCCAACGGCATCGCGCAGATCAACGAGAGCGGCACGGTCGTGTTCGTCGCGCAGCTCGGCCCGACCGGCATCAGCACCTTCCAGGACGTCGCCGTGTTCCTGGCGCGCCCGCCGTACGGGCCCAACGACGTGCAGATGATCCTCCGCGAAGGCCAGGCCGTCGCCGGTCTGCCGACCGGCTGGGTGATCGGCAACACCAGCGGCGGTGGCATGACCTCGAGCGGCACGACGCTGCTGCTCAACGAGCGCGACGAAGTGCTGATCAACGTCGCCGGCGTCGGCGATCCGACCGCGACCAACTGGGGTGTGCCGGCGCAGATCGCGTGGGACGCCGAGCACGGCGCGCGGCTCGCCAACCTGCAGGGCGAGACGTTCGTCATCCAGGCGTCGGCGCAGGTGCAGTCGGCGGCCGCCGGCGTGGTCGCGACCGCGTCGGGTGACGGCGGCAACCTCTCGTTCAACAACAACGGCGACCAGTGCTCGCGCGTGTTCTTCACCGGCACCGTGCCGACCGCGATCATGCGCTGGCACGTCGGCTCGTTCGCCGCGACGCCGGCGACGTTCGACGTCGCCACCGGCGGCACGCAGGCGTTCCAGCTCGACGTCGGCCCGAGCCACGGCCTCAGCGTCTACGTGATCCTCGGCACGACCAGCGGCACGCGCCCCGGCTTCCTGTCGCCGCTCGGCCCGCAGACGGTGCCGCTGAACTTCGACGGCTGGACGCAGCTGTCGCTCGATCTGGCCAACTCGCCGATCTACGCGAACTCGCTGTGGTTCACGGATCCCCAGGGCGTCGCGATGGCGCCGGCGAGCTTCACGCTGCCGCCCGGCGTGAGCGGTGCGCAGGGTCTGCTGCTCCACCACGCCGCGGTCGTGCTCGACTTCGCCACGCTGCAGTCGACGTTCGCCACCGACCCGACCAGCCTGCGCCTGCGCTGAGCAGCTCCCTGGCGGCCGGCCCGGTGCCTCAGCGGGCGCGGAACACGCGCACCTGGTAGACGCCGCTGGCGTTGGCCTCGATCCACACGCCGTGGATCGACGTGTCGGTCAGCGCGAGCGCGAAGTCGTCGGCATCGCGGCTCGGGTCGAGGCCGATGCCGGCGGCCGCACCGCCGTCGACGAACGACCAGCTCGGCGCGGCGAGCGTGCCGCCGAGCGCGGCGACGCGCACCTGCTTGACCGAGCCATCGAACTCGGTCCAGCCGACGTAGAGCCGTTGGCCGACGACGATCGGCTGCGGTCGATACCCGCTGCGCGCGTGGTCGAAGTTCAGCCCGCCGCCGTCGTCGACGATCGACCAGGTCGCGGCGTTCGCGTCGTAGGCCGCGACCCGGACCTGCGTCTCGCCGGCGGCGTCCTGCTCGGCCCACGCGGCGCACAGCGTCGCGCCGAGCGAGGCCAGGCGCGGCGCGCTGGCGATCCGCGTCGGATCGACGTTGAGGCCGTTGACCAGGTCGCCGTCGAGGAAGTGCCAGGCCGGCGCGGCATCGGTGCCGTCGTTGCGGCTGACACGCACCTGCATCGCACTGCCCGAATCCTCGGCCCAGACCGCGTGCAGCTTGCCGTCGTGCGCGAGCAGCGCCGGTGTCACCGCCGATTGGGCGAAGTTGTGGTTCAGACCGTACGGCGTGTCGCCGTCGACGAACTGCCAGGCCGGAGCGGCCTGGTCGCCGTTCCACAGCGCAACGCGCACCAGGCCGATCGAGTAGCCGTCGACCTCGTTCCACGTCGCGTAGACGCGGCTGCCGACCACGCACAGCCGCACGTCGGCCGCGTCGTTGGCGGCGTCGTGGTTGAGGCCGTCGTCGCCGTCGCCGTCGAGCATCGTCCAGGCCGTGCCGCCGGCGGTCGCGTCGTGCGCCGCGACCCGCACCTGCGAGATGCCGGCCGCATTGCGTTCGCACCAGGCCGCGATCAGCAGGTCGCCGGCGACCGCGAGCGCGGGGGTGCGCGCGAATCGCGTGGCGTCGTGGTTCAGCCCGGCCGTGCCGCTGGCCGCGGCCCAGGTGGACCCGGTGCGGGCGGCGACGTGGATGACGCGGTCGGCGCCCTGGATCTCGCGCCAGGCGACGAACAACGTGTCGTCGTGCCAGGCGAGCGCCGGTGCGCTGGCCTGGGCCGCGACGTCGAGGTTGAGGCCGGCGGTCGCCGTGCCACCGTCGATCCGGTCCCAGGCGATCGGGTCGGCGGCGAAGCTGGCCGAGACGCCGCCGCCACCGCCGGTGAGGCGGACCGTGACGAGTCCGGCCGGCGCGGCCGGCGTCGTGAAGGTGATCGCGGTGTCGTCGACGACCGTGAACGGCCGCGGTGAGCCGGCGAACGTCAGGGTCTGGATGCCGGTGAAGCCCGCGCCCTGCAGTTGCACGTCGACGCCGCCGCTGGCCGGCCCCCAGGCCGGCGTGATGGTTGCGATCGTCGTCGGCACCGACAGCGACGTGCTGCCGCCGCAGGCCGTGAGCAGGAAGAACAGCAGGACACCGTGGCGCATGCGCGAGACCTCCGGTTCGGCTATCGGCCCCATGCCGCCGGGACTTGCGCTGCGCCGCGAAAACCACCGCGGACGGCGGTGGCGTGCCGCCGCGGCGGCCGCGAGATCGCGCGACAGGTTCGCTGCCCGCCCGTCCACAACGGTATCGGCATGATATCATGCCAATACCAACCAAGCCATGAACCAGTCCTCTCGTGAACGGATCTTCGCGCAACCCCGCAGCGGCCTCGCCATGCTGCTCCTGGCCCCGGTCGTGCTGGCCGCCGCGATCACGTCGTTCGTCTTCGCCGCGCACCGGGATCGCCAGCCCGGGGTGGCGGTGCCGCTGATCGTCGCCGGCATCGTCGGCTTCCTCGCCTTCGTCCTGATCCTGCGCGGCCTGGTGGTCGTCAACCCCAACCAGTCCAAGGTGGTGACGCTGTTCGGCCGGTACCGCGGCACGCTCAAGCAGGACGGCTTCTTCTGGGTGCACCCGTTCAGCCTGCGGCGCGGCGTCAGCCTGCGCGCGCACAACTTCAACAGCGACAAGCTGAAGGTCAACGACCTGCGCGGCAACCCGATCGAGATCGGCGCGGTGGTCGTCTGGCGCGTGCGCGACACGGCGCAGGCGGCGTTCGACGTCGAGAACTTCGAGTCCTACGTGGTCGTGCAGACCGAGTCGGCGCTGCGCCACCTCGCGTCGCTGCACCCCTACGACTCGCCGCACGACAACGAGACGTCGCTGCGCGGCAGCAGCGAGGCCATCAACGCCGAGCTGCAGCAGGAGCTGACGCAGCGGCTGCAGATGGCCGGTATCGAGGTGCTCGAGGCGCGCCTCAGCCACCTCGCCTACGCGCCGGAGATCGCCGGCGCGATGCTGCAGCGACAGCAGGCCGAGGCGATCATCGACGCGCGCAAGCGCATCGTCGACGGCGCGGTCGGCATGGTGCAGATGGCGCTCGAGATGCTCCGCGACAACAACGTGCTCGAGCTCGACGAGGAACGCAAGGCGCAGATGGTCAGCAACCTGCTGGTCGTGCTGTGCTCCGAGCGCGGCACGCAACCCGTCCTCAACGCCGGCACGCTCTACGGGTAGACGTGGCCGACGAGAAGAAGGGCTTCCTGCTGCGGCTGCCGCCGCAGGTGTTCGACGAGCTGCGGCGCTGGGCCGAGCAGGACATGCGCAGCATCAACGGGCAGATTGAGTGGCTGCTGCGCGAGGCGCTGCGGCAGCGGCTCGGTCACGATCCCACCGCGGCGAAACCGCGGCCGCGGCCCAGGCGCGACGACGCGTGACGCCGGCAGAACGTCCGTCGGGCGGTCAGCCAGCGGCGCCGCCCTGCAGCCGCTGGCTCAGGCGCGCGCGCGCGGCGCGCCAGCCGCGCTCGATGGTCGATTCGGAGCACCCCTCGATCGAGGCGATCTCCGCATGCGTCATGCCACCGAAGAAGCGCATGTCGACCCAGCGCCCGAGCTCCGGGTCGTCCGTCTCGAGTTCGGTCAGCGCCTCGTCGAGATCGAGCAGGTCGACCTCGCCGTTCTCGAAGAACGCGACCGCCTCGTCGAGCGGCCGCCGCTCGAGCTGGCCGCCGCGCTTCTGCGCGCGCTTCTGCCGCACGTAGTCGACCAGCACGCTGCGCATCGCCTTGCCGGCCACGCCGAGGAAGTGGTTGCGGCTCGCGAAGTCCTCGTGGCCCGCCAGCCGCAGCCACGCCTCGTGGACGAGGGCCGTGGGCTGCAACGTCGCCCCGCGCATGCCGCGCAGCTGCCGTGCGGCCATGTCGCGCAGCTCGGCGTAGACCAGTTCGGCGAGCGGTGCACGTGCTTCGCCGTGGCCGTCGCGAAGGCGCCGCAGCAGCACCGTGACATCGCTGCGGTTGGGGTCGGGCATGGTTCGGTCGAGGTTCGGCGGAACGCCGGGAGTATAGCCCGGTGCGACGGGGCGCCAGCCTGCTGGCCAGAGGCGAAGCGTGCCGGCTGCGCAGGTCAGCCGACGCGGCAGCAAACCAGGCCGCTGCCGGCGGCGATTTTCGGCGATGTGACGGGCAGTTGGCGCGGATCGCGTGACCCGGGTGTTCCCCAACCACATCGGAGAAACCTGCAATGTCCGCACCTGCCTCGATGCCACGCCGCACGCCGGCTGGCCCAGCCGCCGCGGCGGCCCTGTTCACCCTGACCGGCTTCGCGGCCGCCCAGGATCCCCTTCCCCAGCCGGTCCCGGCCGACGCGCTGCGCGCCGCCTGCGACATGGTCGAGCCGATCGCGCCGGGCGGCAACGCGCCGAACGGCGAGAGCCTCGGCATCTGGGGCGGCGGCCGCAACTACAAGGTCCGCTTCGACGGCGGCATGACCTACTACCCGCACGTCGGGGCCGAGCTGCCGCACCAGCCGTTCGCGTGGCGCACGACCTCGGTGCGCGCCGGTGCGACCGAGCTGCTGACCGGCAGCGCCGTGCCCGAGCCGACGTGCGGGCCGACGCGCTGCGATTACGACTTCGGCTCGTTCGTCGAACGCTACGACCTGCAGGTCGGTGGTCTCGAACAGAGCTTCGTCATCCAGGAACGGCCGAACGCCGGCGACCTGGTGATCTGCGGCAGCGTGACGTCGCCGCTGCAGCTCGCTCCGCACGGCGCCGAACACGGCGCGCTGTCGCTGCGCCTGGCCGACGGCCGCGCGATCGTCGAGTACGGCGTCGCGGTCGCGATCGACGCCGCGGGCGTCCGCACACCGATCACGACGGCGACGGACGGCAAGGCGATCACCCTGCGCGTCCCCGCCGACGTCGTCGCCGGCGCGACGTTCCCGCTGGTCATCGACCCGCTGCTCACCAACGTGTTCCTCGAATCGGGTGGCGCGATCAGTGACGTCGACGTGCTCTACGAGACCGTCACCGATCCGCTCAGCGACGCGGGCACCTGGATCGTCTACAGCCGCATCGCCGCGGCCGGCGACCACGACATCTTCGCCAAGCGCTGCGGCTCGCACTTCGCGGGCACGTTGCTGCCGACCTACCAGGAGATCTCCAACTGGGACTCGACCGGCGGCCAGCTCGCGATCGCGCCGGGCGCGCAGCGCGTGCTGATCGCCCACGAGATCGACGGCGGCGGCGTCACCACGGTCGCGGTCGAGGAGCACTGGACGTTCGACCTCGCGCTGCGCACCGGCTTCGACATTCCGTTCTTCGTCAACAACACCTGCCAGTGGCGCCCCGACCTCGGCGGTCGCGTCGGCCCTTCCGGAAACCAGATCATGGCCGTCTGGCAACACGAAGACGTGACGCCGTTCGCCAACACTGCCACCAGCACGGTCTACGCCGCGGTCATCGACGCGACGACCACGCCGCTCTCGCTGTCGGTCGCGCCGTTCCGCGTGCACGCCGCGGCGAACGTCGACCAGGAGCGCCCGGTGTGCAACCAGTCGTCCGCGGGCAACAACTGGGTCGTCGCCTACCAGACCAACAACGGCAACGTCGTCAACGACGACTGGGATGTGCTGACCTTCGGCGTCGACGCGAGCGGCGTCGTCACGGCCGGCTCTGTCGGCACCGACCAGGGCCCCGATCCGCTGACCCACAGCGTCGCACCGCAGATCGCGGGCGGCAACGGTCGCTTCCTGCTGACCTACACGACGCGGACGTTCCAGCTGCAGAACCCGAAGCCGGCGAGCGCGCTCGGCAACGAGCTGTGGGCGCAGCGCATCGACTGGGACATCGCGGCCGGCACGATCACCAAGCCGTATCCGGCGGTGCTGCTGCATGGCAGCGCCGGCAACGACCTGCGCGCCGAGGGCTGCGCGTTCGACGACACCAGCAAGTCGCACTGGTGTGCCGCCGCGATCGATCAGGCGAGCAACCAATGGCGCCTGCTCAAGCTCGGCTACACCGGCAACGTCGTCGAGAGCCTGACCTACAACCCGGCGGCGGGCAACACGATGACCGACGTCGCGGTGACGTTCGACGGCGCGCTGCGGCACTTCCCGTTCGTCCTCGGCGCCGACACGGCGACACCCGCCGGCCGCCTCAACGGCAACGCCGTGGCCTACGTCACCGTGCCCCCGCCGGCAACGATCGGCTTCGCCTGCGGCAGCGGCGTCTGGACCGGCCTCGACGCCACCGGCAACCGTCAGCAGATCGGCTCGCAGGCGATGCCGCTGCGGCTCACCGGCGCGCCGATCGACACGCTGTCGTTCCTGATGATCGCGACGTCGCAGATCAACGTGCCGGCCGACGTGTTCGGCGCGCCGGGCTGCGTCATCGTCCCCGACCTCGGCCCGACGCTGCTCGGCATCGTCACCGCGCCGATCGTCGGCGGTGACAGCCTGCTGACGCTCGACCTGCCGGAGTACCTGACGCCGATGACTCTCTACCTGCAGTGGGGCTACCTGGTGCCCGGCGCCAACGACCTCGGCATCCAGGCCAGCGAAGGCCTCAGCATCCAGGTCAACCGCTGAGGTCGG
The DNA here is from genome assembly GCA_964392555.1 of uncultured candidatus Brocadiaceae bacterium. Classification (GTDB taxonomy): domain Bacteria; phylum Planctomycetota; class UBA1135; order UBA1135; family UBA2386; genus CAYMRG01. Next base: position 1,053 of record CAYMRG010000029.1, on the reverse strand, counting down.
CGCGCGGCGCGAAGTAGCGCTTCAGCGCCAGGAAGTGCTTCTCGAACACGTGCCAGCTGACGATGCCGAGCAGCCACGCGGTGGCGACGCAGATCGCCGCGTAGCCGAGCAGCACGAACACCGGCGGCACGTGGCCCTCGAGCCAGGCCACGGTCGCCGGGGTCAGCGCACCCGCGGCGAGCCGTTCGACCCACCATTCGCAGACCAGCAGGTGGGTCAGGTAGATGCAGTAGCTGTACTGGCCGAACGAGCGCAGCACGCGGTTCTCGACCAGGCGCCGGGCGAAGCCATCGGCGCGCGCCAGCGAGACGAGGCCGATGGCCATGACGACCGATGCGGCCATCCCCCAGACCTGGATGCGCGGATCCTCGGGCAGCGGCGAGTACGCCCAGAACGCGATCGCGACCAGCAGCGCCGCGCCCCCGCCGGCGAGCAGCCGGCCGGAGCGCTTCGGCAACGCCGGCACGACCTGCAGCAGCGCACCGGCCGCGAGCGCGTCGAGCCGGCACGGCGTGAAGAAGTAGGCGCGTTCGAAGCCGGCGTGGACGAGCCACAGGCGCAGGCCGAACGCGAGCGCGATCGCGACGACGCAGACCACGCGCAGCGCGCGGCGCGACGCGAACCAGACGATCGCCGGCCAGACCAGGTAGAACTGCTCTTCGATCGCCAGGGACCACGTCACGAGCCGCGCGATGTCCTGGTGCGGCTCACCGACCAGCGCGAAGCGGATGTTCTGGTAGTAGAGCAGGTACGATGCCTGCTCCGCCGGCGACGCGGGCGCGCGCGGCAGCACGTAGAGCAGCAGGACGAGGACCAGGTAGTAGAGCGGGAAGATGCGCAGCGCGCGGCGCGCGTAGAAGTCGCGGAAGTAGTGCGGCCGGTCCTTGCCGCGCAGCAGGATGCCGGTGATCAGGAAGCCGCTGAGGACGAAGAACACGTCGACGCCGCACCAGCCGAGCAGCGACAGCCGCATATAGGGGTGCGCGAACGGCGTGGCGCCCGTCGCGATCGCCGCGGCGCCCGGCAGCCGGTGGCCGAAAAACGTCGTGTGCA
>CAYMRG010000028.1:0-18611 GCA_964392555.1 uncultured candidatus Brocadiaceae bacterium | reverse complement strand
GGGACCCGCGGCCGCGCCGACCTGGCCCGGTTGCCGCGACCCCCTGTGCCGGCGGCGGTTGCGACATCGCTGCGGCGAGCGGAATCGCACCGCGTGGCCGCGCACCCGCGGTCCCATGGCCGCTTGCCGGTTCCGGTCATGGCAGTGTAACCCCCTTGCCGAGAGAACTTTGTGGGCTCTTGCGATCGGGGGTGCTGCCGGCATGATGTTTGATGACCAGCTCCTGCCCCCCGGCTGGCCCAGGCGCAGAGTTCCTGCGGACCCCGCGTCCACAGGCTCCGTCCGACCGCCCGTCGTCCCCGAGGTAACATCCCATACGTTCGACTCCGTTCCTGCGAACGGTCCGGCAAGCCGGCCCGGCGCAGTGCGGTGGCGAACTGCGTCCCGAACCCTGCCGATCCGCAGCTCGCGGTGGTGGCAGGAACTTGCCCGTAAGAACCATGGCTGATCTCCGCATCCGGTCTCGAGAGCTCCACGCCAATCCACATTCGGCCCGCGCGCCGCAGGCCCACGCGCCGCTGGCTGGTTGGCGGTCCGGTGCCCTGTTCGCCGCGCTGGCTCTGGCCGGGGCGTGCAGCAAGGGCGGTGGGGGCGGGACGGGGACCGCGACGCCGGGCTCGCAACCGGAGCTCGTCGCCGTGCAGTATGGGCGGCTCGTCGACGTCTACGGCCTCGTCGCCGGCACGAACGGCGAGACGTCGATGGACCTCTACCAGCGCGACGTGCTGATCGGGCCGGACATCAACGACCAGCGCGGCACCAACGAGATCAAGGCCGACGAGGACGTCACCTACGACTTCATCAGCAGTGATCCCGACACGCTGCAGCCGCGCCTGTTCATCCCGCGGCTCGTGACCAGCGACGCCTTCCAGCAGGCGTTCGCCGCCCTGGACGACCAGGTGCGGACCGTCACGCCGATGCTGTTCGGCTCCAACCAGCCCGGCCAGCCGTTCTCGGTGGTGCCGCGCAACGCCGCGATCCGTCTGACCTTCTCGGGGACGCTCGGCATCGACGACGGGTTCTTCGTCACGCGCAACGACCAGGGGCAGGTGATCGGCCTGCGCAACACCGAAGCCGTGCAGCTGCTGCGCATCGCGAGCGATCCGAACCAGGCCAATGCGTTCGAGCCGCTGCCGGCGCGCGTCGTCGTGGCGGACCGCCAGCTGACGATCGACCCCGTGCTGCTCGGCAGCGAGGGCCTGCAATACCAGACCGTCAACAACGCGGCCGGCCTGCCGGCGTCGCCGGACCAGATCGGCGCCAACATCCGCATCGCCGTCGCGCTCGATGGCCCGCTCGCGCTGCCGCGCCTGCGCCCGGCATCGAACGGCGAGCTGACCGGCTTCAACAACAGCCACCGCAACGCGATCGTCCGCGACTTCCGCTCGGGCAACGCCAGCGACACGTCGGCCGACACCCAGTCGGGCTTCGTCATCGACCCGCTGCCGCTGCGCATCCTCGGCAACCTGCCGATGTACCTCGAGAAGGTCGAGAGCTTCGGCGCCAACGCGCAGACCGTCACGATCTACAAGGGTGGCATCGTCCACGACATCGACCGCGGCGACGTCTTCAGCTTCGTCGCACTCGACGGCACGCTGCTCGGCACCGGCGAGGTGATCGCCGAACCGTTCGACGACGACGGGGCGCCGACCGTGCAGCACGTCGGCGTGCGCATCCGCCGCGTCAAGGACCTGCAGGATCACGATCCCCGCCTGTTGTCCGGCTACCCGCAGGACGAACAGCAGCGCGAGATCTGGCTGCTCGCCAACGCGCCCCGCGCGGTGTGCGCGGCCGAGTTCCGCGCCGGCTCCGCGGCCAACGGCGACGACCCGCGCTACTTCCTCGGCTTCACGCCGAAGCCGCAGGTGAACCTCGACGGGACCTCCCCGGCCCTCAACGAGTTCGTCTCGCCGAACGCCGGAGCGGTGGTGCGCTTCACCAAGCCGGTCGACATGGCGACCGTGAAGTGGGCCGACACCTTCTTCTTCGCGATGCGCGACCTGACCACCACCGAAGGGATCGAGCAGTTCATCGCCAACCGGCCCAACTCGGCGGGCGGCACCGGCATGGACCCGAGCGACTTCAGAGATGCGAAGTTCCGCACGCCGTTCCTGATCCCGGCCCGCGTCGTCGACGAGGACGGCTCGCAGACCACGCTGCGCCTGCAGCCGAAGTCGGGTTTCTTCCTCAGCGACGCGCTGCGCGATGCGCCGCCGACCGCCGACTACCGCTACTACGTGCACCTGATCTCGGACTCCGCGGACGGTGGCGTACGCGACCTGGCGGGCAACCGCGTCGACCTGCAGGGCGCGACGCCCGAGTACGGCCAGAAGGTCGTGATCCCGTTCACGATCGACACGCGCCGCAAGGCCAACGGCGAGCCGTTCGCCGAGGACAACATCGTCGCCAACGTCGTCCGCCGTTTCGCCGATCGCGATGAGGACCCAAACCCCTCCTACTACCTGCCGAACGAGGTGCGGCCGGCCGGCACGGCACAGACGGCGATCACCAACCGGCTCGACGACCTGGTCGGTTCGTTCATCTACATCGACGGTCGCCTGCGGCCACGTCCGACGACGCGCACGCGGGTCGTCGCCGACAGCCTGAACCAGTCGCCGGTCGGCCAGCAGGGCACGTCGCTCGCGTGGTGCCCCGAGTACGTCGTGCCCGGCGGTCAGGAGAACCAGATCGCCTCGAACTCGGCGACCAACATCGTGCCGGCCGGCATCCAGAACCCGCTGAACCCGTACGGTGCGCGCCTGCAGACGCTGTGGCGCGAGGTCGACCTGAGCCTGTCGCGCACCGATGCGTTCGACTTCAACCTCGACATCGAGCGCCTCTACTGGGCGCCCTACATCGGCACCACGCTCGAGTTCGACGAGTTCGACTCGGTCAGCTGCTTCCTCGGCCACGCCGAGTACCGCCCGGTGCCGTGCGTCGGCGACTTCAGCTCGCTGCCGTCGCTGCCGGATTCGGGTCTGCGGACGACCTTCCAGCGCAACTTCGTCTGGAACCCGAAGCCGACCGGCTCGGGCACCGATATCGAGTCGCAGCCGGAGCCGGTCGCCGTCTACGGCGGCATCGGCGGGGGTGTGCCGCTGGTCATCAACCCGTCGCAGGTGGTCTACGAACCGAACGGCCAGCTGCGCTACCTGCCGCTGCCGGAGTTCCAGCAGCGCTTCACCTTCCGTGACGAGACGGTGGTCGAACAGGGCTGCAACTCCTCGGTCGGTTCGGACCTGAGCCCGACCAACGGCTACAAGCCCTACATCCTGTCGCCGTTCGAGATGGGCCAGGGCCGGCGCGTCGTCGACGTGACCCAGCAGACCGCCACCTTCCCGTCGTTCGTCAACTCGTTCTGGAACGACTGCCCGAACACGAGCCTGACGTCGGGCGCCGACAACTTCACCGGCGGCCTGGTCGGCAGCATCGCGCTGCCGCTGATCGCCGACTTCTGGACGTTCTGCGACCGCGCCGATCTGCCGGTTGGCGGTGGCTACATCGCGTTCGGCACCAACGGCTGGCAGACCGCGGTGACGGTCCAGTCGTCGTCCGTGCCGAACTTCCGCGTCTTCACCGCCGGTCGTCCGCCGGCGTCGAGTGGCACGGGCTCCGGTTCCGCGTCGCTGTGCAAGGAGCCGACCAGCACGACCATCGCGACCGGTGGCTACGTCCGCAATGCGAACGGCAGCTACTCGCCGTCGCCGTCGCCTGGCGACAACACGTTCTACTGGATCATGATGGACGTGGTGAAGCGCCAGAGCGTGATCACCAACGGCTTCGTCGACATCAACAACCCGCACCGTGTGCCGGAGACGTTCGACGATCCGCGCCTCGGCCCGTTCTACCTCGCGAACGGCCACAGCACGGTGCCGAACACCCTGCGGCCCGAGTTCTCCTACGAGTTCGACCCGCCGTTGAGCCGGCAGCCGTCGGGCACCTCGATCGTCGCGCAGTTCCGCGGCGCGGGCGAGGTCGACCCGGCACCGTGGTACTGGCAGCGCTGGATCGCGACCGTGAACCCGATGTTCCCACAGGATCCGTACGGGCCGGCCAACTCGTCAGCGCGCGCGGACCTGAAGCCCTCGGACCAGAACTTCCCGCTGGATCCGTACAAGGCCGGTGACGCCCACATCCGCAAGTGGGACACCCGCGGCACGCCGGCGCGCAGCTGGTGGACCTACTTCTACAACCGCACGGTCACCCGCTACGTCGAAGACCCCAACGAGCTGGTGAACCCGGCTTACCTGCTGCAGTTCGCCGGCCCCAACGAGACGTTCGGTCCGCACGACGTGCGCTACATCAACTGGCGGTTCGTGACGAGCAACAACATCGACGCGAACCCGCCGGTCAGCCCGGAGATCGAGACCTTCGCGCTCTCCTACAAGTTCGTCATCGTGCCGCAGTAGTTGCCGCGATCGGCGCCGCAGTAGCTCGGCCGACGCTGCTCTTTCCCATCCCCCCGTACCCCAAGCCGCGGCGCGTGCGCCGCGTGCGCTGTCGTCGTTGCCGTCAGGCGCCGATGGCATCGCGGGCTCCGAGGTTGCCGGCAAACGCCCGTGCCCGAGGATCCGCGTGGGGTAAGCTGTTGTCGTCAGTCCCTCTCCCCGGGCCGAGCCTCACCGATGCGTGGGGTCACCCGGAGGCATCCCCGTAACGTCGCCAAGTCCGATCCCGGGCGAGCAGCCGCGTGCCGCCGCCCGTCGTTTGCCATGAATCGAGTCCCATACCTCCGGTTCTCCTCCCTGGCTGTCCTGCTCGCGGTCACCGGTTGCTCCGGCAGCGGGACCGGCGATGCGAGTCCCAGCACGGAGTTCCTGGTGCTGCGTACCGAGCCGGACAACAACGCCCAGTTGTTCCTCAACGACTCGATCAACATCGACTTCTCGACGCCGGTCGACATCAACAGCGTCGACCAGAGCAACATCACCTTCGAGGTTCGCGACCAGTTCGGCACCGTGGTGTCGGAGCCGGTGGCCGGCACCTTCCAGCTCGCGACCAGCCCTGGTGACGCGGCGGTCGGACGCCGTCTGGCCTTCGTGCCACGCCTGCCGACCAACGACAGCTTCACGAACGGCGGCTTCCGGCCCGGCCGCACCTACACGGTGCAGCTGGTCGGCGGCAACCAGGTCAACGGCACCGTGCTGCGCTCGACGACGGGCAGGGCCCTCGCCGTGCCGATCACGTTCCAGTTCCACACGGCCGACGGCACGACGCCCGGAGCTCTGTTCCGCAACACCGCGCTGGGTGGCCCGCACCGCGTCGGGCTCGACATCACGCCCGCTCCGGACCTCACCGGTGGCGCGCAGAACACCGGCGTCGTGCTGAACAAGCTCGGCTCGCCGCAGGTCGAAGTCCGCCTGCTGTTCGACCAGCCGCTGAACCCGAGCAGTGCGAACGTGCCGGTGTTCGTCGAGACGAACCCGCTGCTGCGCAGCGACGTCACGCGCGGCCGCATCTACCTCGAATACGACGACCCGGTGCTCGGCCCGAACCGGTGGATCCCGGCCGAGGTCGAACTGGAGAGCAACCGCGCCGACGGTTCGACCGTCGTCCTGCGACCGATCGGTGTCCTGCCCAACAACGCCACGATCCGTGTCGTCGTCGCGGCCACCTTCGAGGACATCTCGGGGGAATCGAACGTCTCGAGCGCTGCCTACCAGACGACCTTCGGCACGTTCCCGACCAAGCGCGCCTACGAGCAGCAGTTCGATGCCCTGGTCGATTCGTTCGACGACGACCGGCTGATCGATTTCAACGCCGCGTTCACCGAGCCGATGGCCGAGGTCGGTCCCGGCTATGTCAAGGCAGGCTTCGACTTCGAAGGCTCCGACACCACGCTGGTGTTCGCGCCGCCGTTGGGCGAGACGATCCTCAACACCAACTTCACCCAGGTCACGGCCCAGGGCGGCAGCACGTTCAACGTGTCGGGCGGTGTCTTCAACTTCCAGTCGGTGAACATCCAGACCGGTGCCACCGTGCGCGGTCAGGGTTCGAACCCGATGGTCTGGCTGGTGGCGGGCGACTTCCGCGTCGCCGGCACGCTGTCGGTCGCCGGTGGCAATGCCGATCCGGTGATGACCTCGGGCACGGCCAACCAGCCGAAGCTGGGCGGCTACGGCGCCTGCGGCGGCGGTGACGGCGGCTCCGGCTCGCCGAGCACGACGGCCCGCGACCTGGCCGGCGGGACCGGCCGCGGTCCGCTGCAAGCGGCCGACAAGGGCGGCGTCGGCGGTGCGACCGCCTGCAACCTCGGCTGCACGCGCGGTGCCGGCGGTGGTGGTGGCGGCATGGCGACGCAGGGCGACCCCTACTACAAGGTGAAGGCGGTGCCGGCCAGCTCGACGCCGCTCGCCTACTTCATGCAGCAGGTCGGCATCGGTGGCCCCGGTTGTGGTGGCACGGCCGGCTCGCTGACGCGTTCGCTCGCCGGTGGCGGAGCCGCCGGCAAGGTGTTCGTGGATGCCCGCGACGACAACAACTACTGGGGCGGCGGCCTGCGCCTCGACGTCGGCGGCGGCCTGCGCATCACCGGCGAGCTGACCGTACCGGTCGGCGGCGGCGGTGGTGGCGCCGGTGGCGACCTCTCCTACAACTCGAGCTGCAACACCCAGGACAGCAACTTCCAGGCTGACTTCAGCGGTGGTGGTGGCGGCGGTGGTGGTGGCGTGCTGGTGGTCAAGGCCCTCGGCCGCATCATCATCGACGAAGGTGGTCGCATCTCGGCCGACGGCGGGTCCGGCGGCGGTGGTGAGGCCAACGGTTCGTGCAACAAGGCCGGTGGCGGCGGTGGTGGTGCCGGCGGCATGGTGGTCCTGATGTCGGCCTCCGGCATCGACATCCACGCCCGCTACCACACCACGACCGGCAACGTCCCGCACTACAACTACGGCGACACGGCTTCGCCGAACTACGACTTCTCGATCTCGGCGGACGGCGGCGTCTGCCGGACGACCTCGTTCGGCACGCCCTATGTGCAGGGCAAGTACCCGGCCAACGGCAGCCAGCCGATGTCGGCGAGCAACTACGACGCCGCGCCGCTGGGTGGCTTCGGTGGCCTCGGCATCGTGCAGCTGATGGCGCCGCCGGGCGACCCGAGCAACAACGTCGACTCGACCAACACGATCCTCGACGACAACATCCGCATCTATGGCGCCACCGGTGAGCTGAGCGGCGCGACGAAGAAGGCGGTGCTCGCCTGGCGTGGCTTCCCGGATGCCTCCGGCGCCGGCGTCGACGACCAGGGGACTGCGACCGCGATCGGCGACAGCGAAGGTGACATCCGGCCCGCGCCGGTGCTGCTGCCGTCGCCGATCGCCCAGCGCACGCGCCTGCGTTCGATCTGGATCGACACCGGCGCCTCGGCGCGTCGCGACGTCGGCCCGGTCGACGACGGTCTGCCGCGCGGCGTGATCACGGGCGCGGGCATCGGCGAAACCGGCCCGCACTACGAGTTCTCCGGCGTCAACCCGTCGACCGAGTTCGCCCCCGGCTTCGCGAAGTACACCGTCAGCGCCAGCGTCGCCAAGGTCGACTACGCCACCGCGGTCGCCGCGACGACGGTCGTGAGCCTCGACAGCGCAGTGACGTTCCTCGGTCAGCCCGCCTACAAGGTCGAACTGGCGCAGGATGCGTTGGGCACGACCCTGGACCGCTACACCGGTTACGAGGCCGAGCTGCTGAACGCCGGCGACAGCAAGGTGGCGAGCTTCCGCATCCTGTCGCACACCGGGCGCACGCTGACGCTCGCTCCCGAAGGCGCGACCTTGCCGGCGCTCGGCTCGGGCAGCGCGCAGGTGGCCAAGCTGCTCGTCCGCGCCAAGTTCTTCAAGGTCTTCACCAACGGGGCCGAGGGGCTCGGTGCCACCTACATCGGCGTGCCGGCCCCGGGCCAGACGGGTTCGCGCCGCGTGCCGCGCGCCAACGTGCAGATCGGCTTCGCCTTCCACAAGAACCCGAAGGACAACACCGCCGGCAACCGCTACCCGGCCACCGGCTTCACCTACGACCTCGAGGATCCGGCGGTGCAGGAGGCGGTCCGCGCGCTGGGCGCCTCGTTCGTGCAGTGGGACGTCGTGTTCGACTCCGCCTACAAGGGCCTCAGCGGCGATGCGCCGCCGGCCCTGGCCCCGACCACGCCGCGCCCCGAGCTGCACTTCCTGCGGTTGCCGTTCCGGTTCTGATCCGTCGATGCGGCCGCGCCTTTCGAACCCTTGCGACGACCAGGCCCGCCGGTTGCGGCGGGTCGCGGTGCTGGCTCGCCCCACGGCTGGCCCCTGGGTCTCGCGGCAGAGTGGCTCGCGGCAGCTCGCGCCCCAGGCCGATAGCCGAGCGTCGTCACGGCGGGGGGACAGCGTTTCTCCCGCCACTGGTTCTCCCGCTACTGGTTCTCCCGCCACTGGTCGACGTTTCTTCGATACCGATCGACGGGCGCGGCATATCTCGCACAGGTTCCTCTCGCACAGGTTCCCTCTCCAACCCGTTGCCTTCACCCGTCTCGACGGGGCCCTTGGCAGCGTTCCGATCACCCAGCGTTTCGATTCCGCATAGCCCGATCACGAGGCCTGCACGCCATGGCGGCAGACCTCCCAGATGCCCGAGTACACACTGACATGAAGCACGCGAAGATCCGGATTGGTCTCCTGCCTGCAGCCTTGGCGTTCGTCGCGCTCACCGGCTGCGGCGGTCCCAAGCGCACCGGCGACCTGACCCCCGGCCAGAGCCGTCCTGAACTGCTCGAGGTCCAGATCGGTCGCCTGGTGGACATCTACGCCTACCAGCGCATCGACACCAACGACGGCGACCGCCGCAAGCGGTTCAACCGCCAGCTCGAACTGGTCGCGCGCAACGTCGTCGTCAATGCCGGCATCGAGTCGCAACCGCTGTTCGATGCGGGCGGCGCCGAAGTCGCGTCGACCAACTACGAGTTCCAGTCGTTCGACAAGTCGGTCGGCCACGAGCAACTCGTCGTGCTGTGGGACAACCGCGACGGCCCGGAGAAGGCGCGGTTCGATGCCGCGTTCGCGGCCTCGCAGCAGGGACTGACGCAGCTGCCCGCGTCGTACCGCGGCCAGAACACGCAGAGCCGGCCGATCCCGATCGTGCCGCGCAACGCGGCGATCCAGCTCGTGTTCAGCAGCCCGACGAACGCCACCGAGGCCTTCTTCACCGCCAACCCGGCGGCCGTCCAGCTGCTCGAGTTCAAGGGCGACCCGGCGGTCGTGCCGCCGGCCGACGCCTTCCGCATCCTGCCGTACCGGGTCATCCCGAACGGCAACAAGATCATCCTCGACACGACGATCCTCGGCGGCGAGGCGGCGGGTGGCTTCACGGTCCCCGGTCTGCCGCAGTCGTCGGACAACGTGACCGCGAACATCCGCATCGCGATCCCGTCGCGCGGCGCCGTGATCTCGACGTTCTACGTCAAGGAGGATCCGCTGCCGACCCAGAACGGCGTCGACAGCTCGGGCCGTTCGTCGGTGATCCGCGACTTCCGGTCGGGCAACCTCAGCGACGGCGTCGCCGGTCGCCTGCGCGAGCCCGAGTCGCCGATGATCGTGGCCTCGCTCGGCATGGGCATCACCAACGTCGACACGGTCAACAACATCGTGTCGCTGCACAAGCGCTCCCACTTCGTGCCGGTGCGCGGCCGCTATCCGTTCGTCGATGGTCCGCTGGACACTGCGGGCGTGCCGCAGGGACCGCTGGCTGCGCCGACGTCGCAGCCGCTGCGCAGCGGTGACTACCTCACGCAGACGATCCAGGTCGCGATGCCGGACGGCAGCCTCGAGACGGTCGATCTGCGCGCCGAGATCCTGCAGAACATGGCGGTCGGCACGGTGATCGGCGATCCGAACCTGCCGCGCCTCGGCCTGGTCGAGAACAACCAGGGTGGCACGGACCAGGGTGAGCTGGTCGGCACCATCGACGTCAAGCTCGCGTCGGTGTTCGCCGGCACCGACTCGCTCGGTCGCAAGCACGCGTTCCGTTCGAACAGCGACCTGCTCGGCCAGGACTGCGTGGTCGCCGCCCGCTACTACGACAACGTGCCGTTCGGCGGTGCCAGCTCGCAGGGGGTCAGCGACCGCGACTGGCGCTGGAACTTCGTGCGCATCGACCCGGTCGGCTCGCCGCCCGCGACGCCGGGTGGGCCGGTGGTCGGCATCGATCCGGCGGCGACGGTCGCCGTCGAGTTCACGAAGCCGATGGACCTCGACCAGGTCGATCCCACCGAGAACCTGCTGATCACCAGCAGCTGGCTGTCGTCGACCCAGTCGTTCACCGCGCAGACCAGCGATCCGAAGGCGATGACGCGCCTGGTGGTGCCGACGCGCCTGTCGGACCTGACCGGCGACGGCACGGTGCTGCGCCTGCAGCCGCAGCTCGGCTTCACGCACTTCGCCAACGGCACCGAGCACTACGCGGTGCACGTGCGTCTGGGCACGGCCGGCGTGACGGACCTGGCGGGGCAGCCCGTCGAGGTCTTCGCGGCCGACCCGGTCGACAGCTTCTCGGTCAACTTCCAGTTGAACGACACGGCCGAGGCCAACCTGATCGGCACGAAGGTCTACCTGTTCCGCGCCGAGGACGAGGACGGCAGCCTGCCGGGCTCGCCGGACCTGTTCGGCCAGTATCGCCTGATCGACGGCCGCCTGGTCGGTGCCGCCGGCGTGCGGTTCAGCCGCACGGCCGACAGCCAGAACCTCGGTTCGATCAGCCGCATCCTGCGCGGCGAGTGCTGGTTCCCGGGCGATGCGACGACCACGCCGCCGACGCCGCCTTCGCAGCTGTTCCCGACCAATCCGGTCGATGCCGGCAACAACCCGCACCCGGGCCAGCTCTACTGGCAGCCGAACATGTTCGACACGATCGCGCCGCCGAACGTGCCGCAGGTCTACGAGTACTACCAGATCCTGACGCAGAACGTCGGCCGCGTGATCGAGCCGCACAAGCCGCAGGGCTCGCGCATGCAGATGCGCTACGTCGAGGACGACTTCTCGTTGAGCAACACGCAGCCGTCGGAGTTCTGCCTCGACGTCGAGCAGCTCTACTGGGCGCCGTTCCACGAGGAGACCGTCTACTACGACGTCTTCGATCGCTACACGATGTCGCTGGCGCACAGCCGCAAGCGGCCCGACGAGCACTGGTCGGTCCAGGACGTCGGCAACGGCCCGGAGTGCATCCTGACCTGCGCGAGCATGAACAGCGGCCTGTCGCTGGTGTTCAGCGAGAACGTGCTGCCCGGCACCTCGCTGGTGCCGGTGTTCGAGGACAAGGTCTACACGATCAACCCGAACTCGATCGTCCACTCGAGCGCGCAGATCTCCTACGTGCCGTTCCCGCGCTTCGAGCAGAGCTACACCTGGCGCGACTCGCGCCTCGTGACCGTCGACGCCGCCGGCAACGTGATCGGCCTCGGCGGTGCGCAGAACCCGGGCAACGGCACGCTGACGACCGATGACTGGACCGCGAACATGGATTCGCCGTGGATCACCAGCCAGCCGCTGCCGGGCTTCCTCGAGAACGGCGGCGCGCAGTGGGTGATGGACGACGGCGACTTCGTCGGCAGCCGTGCGCTCGACCACGACCCGATCGCGCTGCCGCAGCTGGTCGATTTCAAGGTCTTCCCGGACAGCGCCGCCAACGGCATCGCCACCGGCCTGAACAGCTTCCAGGTGGCGCTGGTCGGGCCGCCGAGCTTCGGCTTCCCGGCCGCGCCGGGTGGCTACTACAACCTGCAGGGCGCCGGCTGCCCCGGCACCGCGCCGTGGCCGCTGGTCCGCGTCCAGGCCTCGGGCGGCTTCGAGATCGTCTCGAACAACGAGGTCACGATCGATCCCGCCAACCAGCTCACGGCCCAGACCAGCTACGTCAAGGACGCCGGCCTCGGCAACTTCACCAAGGCGCTGTTCGCGGCGCCGCCCGGTGACGGCATGCTGAACTGGGCGCGGGCGGACTTCGCGCGGCGCATCTCGACGATGACGTTCGGCTTCTTCGACACCGTTGCGCCGCAGCGGTCGCAGATCGTCAACTTCACGTCGGGCTCGGTGACGGCGGACCAGGGCTTCCCTGCGTTCCTCGACACCCAGCGCGCCGAGGACCTGGTCGTGCAGATGGATCCGCCGCTGGCGCGCCAGCCGGCCGGGACGTCGGTGGTCGTCGAGCTGCGTGGCGCCGAGTCGTTCGACCGGTCCAACGTGCTCTACAACCCGTCGTTCAGCCAGTTCGGCCAGACCGCGGACGACACGGTCGGCGGCCGCGGCAACCTGTTGAACGCCAACTACGCCTGCGAGGCGTACCGCTACGAGACCGGCACGGCGCGCGTCGCGGCCGAAGGCCTGACGCGCTACGTGACCGATGACCGGGCCATCGACCTGCGCAACTCGGCCACCGGCAAGCTGCCGCGCTTCATCAACATGCGCCTCGTGATGACGAACAACATCGACGTCACGCCGGCGCTGTCGCCGAGCCTGCGCAGCGTCAGCATCGTCTACCGCATCGTGCCGTAGGCGCGAACGACGATGCGCCGGGACGCCCGCAGGGCGACCCGGCCTGAGGAACGCGCTCGGCAGGCCCTCGCGGTTCGCCGAGCGCGGTCGTTTCCACGGCACCTCGCGAATCATCGGGACGGCGGGAGGGCAGCTGCGCGTCGCTCGTCTGGGCGGTCCCCGCTGGCGATCCACCGCCCCGCGGCACTAGTGTAGTGCGTCCGACATAGGGAGCATTCTGCGGGCCCGTCGACGTCCGTCGCGGCGTTGCGGCTCCTCGACAGGATGTTCGAAACCTGCCTTCGTCGCAGCGCCTTGCGACGAACGCCGCCGCATCCCGAATACTGCCCCAAGTACCAAGCGCACTGCACTAGCATCCGCCTGCGCGCCATGGCCCACCGACTCATCCCGTTCGCCGCATCGCCCGTGCGCGCACCGCGTCGGCGCCGCGCGGCCTGCGTCGCGCCATGGGCCGTGCTGGCACTGGTCGCCTGCTCGCGCACGCCGGTGGCGCCGCGGCCGTTCACGATCGTGCGGACCTCGCCGGCACTCGGCGCCGAGGCCGAGCCGCTGTTGCTGAACGACAGCATCACCCTCTACTTCGCCGACCCGCTGCAGTCGTTGAGCGTCACCGGCGACTCGGTGACGCTCGTCGACGAGGGCGGGCGCCAGGTTCCCGGTCAGCTGCGCAGCGGCGCCAACTGGGTGACGTTCGTGCCGACGCCGCCGCTGCTGCCGAGCCTCGACGACGGTTCGTTCCGTCCGGGGGGCCGCTACCGCCTGCTGGTCGCCGGCGCGCCGCGCCCGGACGCGGTGTGCTCGGCCGATGGTCGGCGCCTGCAGGCCGCTGCGTCGTTCGAGATCCGCGTCGCCGGCGGCGAGGTCGCGGCAGCGGGACCGGTGCCGTTGCTGCGACCGCAGCCGCCCGAATTGCCGTTCGTGTTGCGCGCGGTCGGCACGCCGCAGGTGGTGCCGGCGGATGCGCCGGTGCTGCGGCTGCACTTCACGCTGCCGGTGCTGCCGACCACGCTGTCGCCGCGTGCGTTCGACATCCGCGTGCTGCGCGGCAACGAGGCCGTGCAACTGCGCGCCCGCAGCGCCCGGCTGACGACGTCGCGGTTCGACGAGTTTCCCGGTTGCACGGTCGAACTCGACCTCGGTGCGGTGCCCGACTGGGCCGATGGCCGACCCGCCGAGCCACTGCGCGCCGGCGACCTCGGCAGCGTCGACATCGCGCGCGACGGCGGCCTCACCGACTACGCGGGCAACGCGCCGCTGCCGGCATCGCCGGTCACCTCGGCGCAGGTTTGGAACGTCGTCGCCGGCAGTACGATCGCCCTGGTCGAGTGGCCGGGCAAGGAATGCGGCGGCGACGACCCGCTGTGGCCGGGCTTCGAGATCGTCTCCGGCAGCGTGCGGCCGCGCGTCCGCAGCGAAGCGGGGGACGGTCGCCTGGGCGTGTTCCGCCCGCAGCGGGACACCGTGCTGCGGCCCGGGCAGCCGTTCGATCGCGGCGACGGCACGCTCGTCACCAGCGTCGATGGCACGTTCGCCTTCCTCGCGATCGACATCGCCGAAGGCGTGACCGTCACCGTCGACGCGAGCCAGGGGCCGGTGCGCCTGCTCGCCTGCGGTGGCATCCAGGTCCTCGGCCACCTGGCGACCGGCGGCGCCGCGCAGCCGCTGCGCGTGCGGCGCTACGGCGCCGCGGCGGTGCGCGACCTGTTGACGATGGCGCCGACCGCGCTGGTCGCCGCCGGTGACGTGATCGTGCGCGGCCGCATCACGACGTCGGCCGCGCTCGCCGCGGATGCGACCGGGCTGCTGATCGCCAGCGCCGGCCGCATGCACCTGCACGGCGAACTGCCGTACAACACGATCCTCGGCGTCGAGTCGTCCCTGCTGCCGCGCGACGAACCGGCGGTGCTCGGCACGCCGGGGCAGGTCGTGATGGTGCCGGCGACGTTCACCTACGGGCTCGCGCCCGGGGCGGCGTTCGAGGTGCGCGGCGCGACGCCGTGGCTGGCGCTGCCCGCCGACCGCGACGGCGGCACGGTGCGCCTGTTCGACGCGTCGCCGACCCTGCGGATCGGCTGGCAGGCGGCGCCGCCCGACCCGGTCCGCAAAGGCCAGCCCGACCTGCAGATCGGCCGCGTCGGTCGCCTCGCCCCGGTCCACGACGAGGAACGCATCCTGGTCGGCCTCGGCGGCTTCGTGCGCTTCGAGCTGGCCGCCGCGCTCGCCGCGGGCCAGCCGCTGCCTGGTCTGCGCGAACTGCGCCTGATCGATCGTTGATCGGCTGGAATCGGTCCGGCTGGACCGTATGCTGTGGCCAACGCCAAGGGCAATGGCGCGTCGTGGGTCAGCGCGGCGCGCAGCGGTCATCGGGACCGCCTCCCGCGGCGCCATGGTTCGTTCCACAGACGCCGCGCGAGCGGTGTGGGCTTGGTCGATGGCTTCGGCGGTGTTCGCAACGGGGGCCTGCCTCCTGGGAGCGTGCGTCGGCTCGTTCCTGAACGTGGTCGTCTGGCGGTTGCCGCAGGACGACCCGGCGAAGCGTTCGCTCGGCGGTCGCTCGCACTGCCCGAAGTGCGGGGCGCTGATCCGCTGGTTCGACAACGTGCCCGTGCTGGCCTGGCTGCTGCTGCGCGGCCGCGCGCGCTGCTGTGGCACGCGCATCTCGTTCCGCTATCCGTTCGTCGAACTGCTGACGGCGGGCCTGTTCCTGCTGCTGGCGCTGTATCCGCCCGGCGGCTTCGGCGCCGCGGTCGCGAGCGAGGGCGCCGGCGCCGGTCGCGACCTGGTCGTGCAACCGATGGCCGCGGCGGCGTTCGGCTACTTCGCGGTGTTCGTTTCGTTGCTGGTGGCGTGCACCTTCATCGACTTCGACAAGCAGATCCTGCCCGATCGGCTGACCAAGCCCGGCATGGCCATCGGCCTGCTCGGCGGCCTCTGGCCGGGGATCGCCGGCGCGTTGTCGCAGGATCCGTCGACGCCGATCGCGCTGCGCACCTTGCTCGCGAGCCTCTTCGGCCTGCTGGTCGGCGGCGGCCTCACGTGGGGGATCCGCATCCTCGGCAGCGCGCTGTTCCGCAAGGAGGCGATGGGCTTCGGTGACGTCAAGTTCCTCGCCATGATCGGCGCGTTCCTGGGTTGGCAGGGCGCGCTGCTGACGATGTTTCTCGGCTGCGTATTCGGCGCGGCGATCGGCGTCGTCCTGATGCTGCGCAGCGGCACCAGCGCGCGGATCCCGTTCGGTCCGTACCTCGCACTCGGCGCGGTCGTCGCCCTGTTCCTACAGGGCGAGATCGTCGAATGGTTGTTCGTCACGTGGCCGGAGTGGCAGCGCACTTCTCCGAATGCGCAGTGGCTCCTGCTCGCGGTCGCCGTACTGTCCCTCTTCGCCTTGATCGTGCTGGTTCGCAGAGGCCGGCGCGCAGGCTGATTCCAATCTGACTTCGCTCCATCGTTTCGTTGGGCTCAATTCGTCTGGGAGGCACCATGTTGTTCCGCAAGTCGCTGCTCTACCTGTTCGCGCTGGTCGTGTCGTTGACGGCCGGTTGCACGACCCGTTACCAGGACATGCTGCTGGAGAAGGACGCGCGTATCCGCGAACTCAGCGGCGACGTCGCGCGCCTGCGCAACGAGAACGAGGAGCTGCAGCGCCGCGGCGGGCCGCAGCAGCCGGTGCAGCCGATCAACGCCACCGCGCGCCCGGAGACGCCGACCGGTGAGATCGCGGACGTCCAGCGCCAGGTCGGCGATGGCGCCGAGGTCAGCTACCGCCACGGCCGCCTCAGCATCGGCGTCGACGATTCGGTGACGTTCGATTCGGGCAGTGTCGCGCTCAAGGACAGCTCGCACCGCACGCTGCGCAACGTCGCCAACGTGCTCAAGAACCAGTACTCGGGCAAGCGCTTCTACATCGAAGGCCACACCGACAGCGACCCGATCGTCAAGTCGAAGTGGAGCAGCAACCGACACCTGTCGGTGATGCGGGCCGACGCCGTCGCGCGCTACCTGATCGAGCAGGGCGTGCCGGAGCGCAACATCGTGGTCGTCGGCTATGGCCAGTACGACCCGAAGGACCCGAAGTCGAAGGCGCGCAACCGCCGCGTCGAGATCGTCGTCGGCGACACGCAGTAGCGCGCCGCGCGGCCTTGGCGCGGCCACGCCGCGCGTCGCTCCGGGGACGGTGTCGATCCGGGGATGATGGCCCGAGTGCGCAGAGGCTCGTACGCACTCAGGCCAGCCAACCGAGCCGTGCCAGCGCAACGCTTCCGTGTATAAGGGGTAACCAACGCAGGTGCCGGGCGAGTCCGGCACCAACGACCCCACGGAGTGACGAAATGGCTCAGTCTTCGGACCAAATCCGCAATGTGGCCCTGGTCGGTCACGGGCACACGGGCAAGACGGCGCTGCTGGACGCGCTCGCGCACCACGCGAAGCTGACGTCGCGACTCGGCAGCGTCGCCGACGGCTCGACCATCAGCAACACGGAGGCCGAGGAGAAGGAGCGCAAGCAGACCCTGTCTGCGCACCTGTTCCGGATCCCGCTCGACGTGATCCGCCTCAACGTCTTCGACACGCCGGGACACCCCGACTTCGTCGCCGACGCGATCGCGGCGATGTCCGTCGTCGAGACGGTGGTGCTGTGCGTCAACGCGACCAACCCGTTGACCTTCCACGCGCGCCAGCTGTGGAAGTACGCGACCGAGAGCGGCGCCGGCCGCGCGATCGTCGTCACGCACCTCGACCAGGACAGCACCGACTTCAAGAAGGTCATCGACCAGCTGCGCGAAGCGTTCGGCCACGGCGTCGTGCCGGTGACCTATCCCAACGCGACCGGTGCGGCCTTCAAGTCGGTGCACGCGGTGACCCACAACGAAGGTCCCGACGCGCCGAAGTACCACGAGATGATCGAGGAGGACGAGGCCGAGGTCGACGACACGCTGATGGAGCACTACCTCGAGCAGGGTCACCTCGAGAGCGATGAGTTCGAGCAGAACCTGCGCCGCGCCGTCGCGCGCGGCAAGCTCGTGCCGGTGTTCGCCGTGTGCCCCAACCGCGGCCTCGGCCTCGACCAGATGATCGAGTTCGTGCACGAGCACTTCCCGTCGCCGGTCTGCTACGGCGCGCGCGGCGCCGGCAAGCCGGGCAGCGGCAGCTTCGGCGAGCTGGTCGAGCCGACGCTCGACGGGCCGTTCGCGGCGCGCGCGTTCAAGCTGGTCTCGGATCCGTACGTCGGTCGCCTGACCTACCTGCGGTGCTTCCGCGGCAAGCTGGTGAAGGACCAGACGGTCGTCGACGTGCGCACCGGCAAGCCGATCAAGGTCGCACACATCCTCGACATGCACGGCAAGGAGACCAAGGAGGTCAACGAGGTGCAGGTCGGCGATCTGTTCGCGGTCAGCAAGATCGAGGACATCGGGCTCGGCGACACGATCGCGGCCGAGGCGGCGCCGATCGAGTTCCCGCGGCCGGCCTATCCGGTGCCGACCTACTCGCGGCACATCTGGCCGAAGGCGCGCGGCGACGAGCAGAAGATCGGTCACGCGGTCGACAAGCTCGCCGCCGAGGATCCGACGCTGCGCAGCGAGCGCGACAAGGAGACCGGCGAGTTCCTGGTCACCGGCATGAGTCCGCTGCACCTCGAGGTGCTGTTCCAGCGGCTGCACAACCGGCACCAGGTCGACGTCGACCACGGGCCGCCGACGATCCCGTACCGCGAGACCATCACCTCGCGCGCCGACGGCCATCACCGCCACAAGAAGCAGACCGGCGGTCGCGGCCAGTTCGCCGAGGTCTACCTGCGCGTCGCGCCGCGCCAGCACGGCGAGGGCTTCGAGTACGTGGACTCGGTGGTCGGCGGTTCGATCCCGCGCCAGTTCATCCCCGAGGTCGAGAAGGGCGCGCGCAAGTTCATGGCCAAGGGTTCGCTGGCCGGGTTCCCGGTCGTCGACGTGCAGGTCGAGGTCTACGACGGCAAGTACCACGACGTCGACAGCGACCAGCTCAGCTTCCAGCTGGCCGGGGAGCGCGCCGTGCTCGACGCGTTCCAGAAGGCGCGCCCGATCCTGCTCGAGCCGATCATGGACGTCGAGATCCAGGTGCCCGAGCGGT
>CAYMRG010000027.1:0-18682 GCA_964392555.1 uncultured candidatus Brocadiaceae bacterium | reverse complement strand
GAGCTTCGGGCAGTCGTGCAGCAAGTGCTCCGCACGCGGAAGCCGGGCAGCAGCCGCGACAGCGTCAACGGGTGCCCGCGCACCGGCAGGTCGAGCGCCTGGCTCAAGGCCTGCACACCGCCGACGTGGTCGGGGTGGTGGTGGGTGACGAGGATGCCTTCGACCCGCGCGCCGGTGCCGCGCAGTTCGTCGAGCAGGTGCAGCAGGCGTTCCTGTTCGTCGGCGTGCGGCGAACCGGGGTCGACGACCCACAGCCGCTCGTGGCCGACGAGGTAGCAGTTGGTGGTCGTCGCCGGTGGCAGCGTCGGCGTGCGCAGCGGCGCCAGCACGACGCCCGGCGAGAAGCGCACGACGTGCAGGTTGCCCGCCGCGTAGCCGCGCGCGGTCTGCGCGATCTCGCTGGCGAAGTGCTCGAAGTTCGCGGTGCGCGCGAGGTGTTCGAGCAGGATCACGACCGGCGGCACCAGCAGCAGGTCGCCGTTGCGCCACGAGGCCAGCGCCTGCGACGGCAGCCAGTAGCGGCCCTGCGTCAGCTCACCGGACCAGACCTCGGGGCGCGGCCCGGCGGTGCCGGCGGTGCAGTGCTCGACCGGCACGTGGAAGAACACGGTGTCGTAGCGCACCGGCGCGAACGCGGGCGTCTCGATGCGGCACAGCGCGCGCAGCAGGGGCGGCGGCGGGGTGCCGGCGATCAGGCCGGGCCACGGCGACGGCTCCGGCGTCGCATCGGGGCGGCCCTGACGCAGCATCGCCTCGCGGACCGTGCGCAGATGGTCGCCGCGCGTGCGGTTGGCCGGCAGCGTGTGGCGCAACAGCCCGACCTCTTCGAACAGCTCGCGGTTGGCGCACGCCTGCAGCGCGAGGTCCTCGTCGCCGCCGTCGGCCGTGTCGACCGTGCCACCGGGCAGCGCCCAGTAGCCGCCGAAGAAGCGCAGCTCCGGCGAGCGTTCGCAGAGGTAGACCTCGAGGTCCTGACCTTCGCCACGGGTGACGAGGAGGGCTGCGGCGACGCGTCGGCTCATCGGGGCCGCCGAGGATAGCGGGCGCTCGCGCGGCGTCGGCGGAGAAATCAGGTCCGGTAGACCGCCAGCTGAGCCTCGAGTTCGCGAACGCCCTGCTCGCTGCGTGTGGCCAGCGCGGTCAGCGCATCGGCCTGCGCGGCGGTGTCGCCGGTGCCACGGGCGATCTCGTCGAGGCAGCTGCGCACCGACTCGGACTGCGAGCAGACCTCGGCGACGGCCGAAGCCATCTGCCCGACCAGCGACGCGACCTTGCTCGAATCCTGGGAGATGCCGGCGAAGACGGCGGTCGCGCGCTCGGCGACCGCGGTGCCGTGGTCGGCGCGCCGCCGCGCCTCGTCGATCAGCTTGCCGGTGTCCTGCGCCGCGGCCGCCGCGCGCTGGGCGAGGTTGCGGACCTCCTCGGCGACGACGGCGAAGCCCTTGCCGGCCTCGCCGGCGCGCGCCGCCTCGACCGCGGCGTTGAGCGCCAGCAGGTTGGTCTGGAACGCGATGTCGTCGATGACGCCGATCACCTTGCCGATCTGCGCGCTGGCGGTCGTGATCTCGGCCATCGCCGTGGTCACCGACGCCAGTTCCTTCTGCCCCTCGGCGGTGCGCGTGCTCGACGAGCCGGCGATCGTGTTGACCTCGCCCAGCATCTGCGAATTGCTGTCGATCGTGGTCGCGATCTCGCGCATCGCGGCGGCGACCTGCTCGAGGCCGTTGGCCTGCTGCAGGCTGCGCGCCGCCATCGTCCGGCTCTCGGTCGCCAGCTGCGCCGCCGTCTGCAGGCCGCTCTGCGCGTTGTTCTTCGCATCGACGGTGGTGCGTCGCAGCGAGCTGGTCATCGTGTCGATCGCGGTCGCGAGCTGCGCGATCTCGTCGCGACCGTGCTGCGCCGTGGCGACCGTCAGGTCGCCGTCGGCGACCCGGCGCGTGACGTTGGCGAGGTCGGCGACGCGGCGGGCCAGACGCCGGCTCGTGTAGAGGCAGACGATCGCTGCCAGCAGGGTGCCCGCGAGCGTCGTGGCGAGCAGCTCCATGCGCACCGTCGCCGCGGTGCCGACGGCGTTGGTGCTGGCCTCGGCGGCGTCCTGCTCGATCCGTTCACCGAGCTTGCCGAGCGCCTCTTCGAGCGTGTCGAAGCTCGCCTGGAAGCCGGGCAGCAGGGCGCGGGCCGCGGCGACGCCGTCCTTGGCGGCGACGCCGACGAGCGTCAACCCGTCGACCGCGTATTGCTTGACCACGGGTTCGACCTCGACCAGCGCGTGCATCGTCGCGCTGCGCAGCGGCAGCCGCCGCAGGGCGTCGAGATGCTCGTGGAAGGCGCCCTGGAAAGCCTGTGCCTCCTGCACCACGTCCGCCAGCGGCGCGGCATCGCCGGCGGCGGCGACCGCCAGCGCGCGGTAGGCGCAGCCCATCAGGCCGTCGTGGTTCATGTCGAGCAGCGCCATGTGGCGCGTCGCCGGCAACTGGCATTCGGCGACGTCGGCGATCTGCTCGTGCATGTGCATCGTGCCGACCGCGCCGAGCGCGCCGATCGCGACCGCCAGGGCGATCGGCAGGCCGACCAGGAACGAAAGCTTGCTGGCCAGCGACAGGCCTGGAGTGCGGTTCGGGGTTGGCGTCATCTCTCCTCCGCCCCGCAGATCGGCACCGAGGCCGCCGCGGCGAGATGGGGGACGTCCCGTAGGCCCGCCGCGCGCCGCCAGGCGCGGGAGCAACCGATCAGCGGGTCGCTTCGCGCAACGTCAGGAGGGCCATCGCGGTGCCGTAGCTGCGCCCCAGCTCGTGGCTGTCGAGGAAGCTGCCGTCGAGTTCGGGGATTTCCCGTAGCAGCTTCAGGAAGCGTTGCCAATGCGGCGCGCGCTCCGCCTCGGGCAGCAGGCGGACCGTCTCGGCGGCGTGGAACACCGCGTGGAAGAAGAAGAACCCGCCGAGCTCGCCGTCGCTGTGGAAGTCGTTGCGGCGCACGCCCTCGAGGTTCTGCACGTGGTCCCAGAAGTTCTGCAGCGCGAAGCGCACCTTGTCGAGGTCGCTGCGGCCGAGCTGCAGCAGCACG
The DNA here is from genome assembly GCA_964392555.1 of uncultured candidatus Brocadiaceae bacterium. GTDB lineage: Bacteria > Planctomycetota > UBA1135 > UBA1135 > UBA2386 > CAYMRG01. The sequence goes on along the minus strand of CAYMRG010000027.1, from coordinate 15,619 downwards.
CCTTCGCAGACCGGCATGCGGCCGGCGGCGTCCTTGAGCCCGGTCTCGTGCCCCGTGCCGGCGGCGCCGCCATAGACGAAGGCGCCGTTCTTGAAGCGCGCGCTGATCAGCGCGCTGGCGACCTTGTCGAGCATCTCGGCGGGCACCTCGGCGCCGGCGCTCTTCGCCGCCAGCGCGGTCTGGCCCACCGCACCGGTCGCGAACGCGTTCTCGTACTCGTGGGCGAAGAAGCCGCTGTCCTTCTGCACGCCCGCCGCCGCGGCGACGACCTCGTTCATCCTCGCGATCAGCGCGGCGCGCGCCTCGCGCGGCGCGGCGCGCGAGGTAGAGCATGCGGTAGGCGTCGGCGTAGCACTCCTCGTTGGCCTCGTGCGCGAGGCGCTTGGGATCGAACGCGAACGCCTCGCCGCGCTGCAGCGCGCGGTCGATGCGCGGCGCGAGGTCGGGGAAGGCCGCGCGCTGCTCGTAGAGCGCGGTCATCGCGATCGTCGTGATCGCGACCCAGACGTTGGGCGTGATCTCGCTGTTCGGCCAGTAGGCGTAGCGCGAATCGGTGAAGCCGCCGTCGTCGCGCTGCTGCGCCAGCAGGAACTCGGTCGCGGTGCGCGCCATCGCCGTCGGCGACAGTGGGTCGCCGCGCCAGCGCGTGTCGCGCGCCAGGCCGTCGTAGGCGGCCTCGGGCAGGTAGGCGATCGTCTCGAACCCCGTGAACGCCGCGCCGAGCGGGCGGTCGTCGGGGCCGAGCGTGGTGTTGGCGCGCGCGCGGCGGCCGAAGCGCGTCTCGGGGAACTTCTGCGCGACCAGCGTGAACCGCCGCATCGCGCCGACCTCGTCGCCGAGCTGCAGCGCGTTGAGCGCGTACCAGTAGCCCGCCTCCGCGGCGCGCTCGCTGCGGCTGCGCCAGGCGGTCTCGAGCAGCGGCTGCGCCTCGAGGCGCTTCTGCTGCATCGACAGGATCAGGCCGCGTTCGCAGGCGACGTCGCCGGCGAGCCGCTTGTCGTCGACCTTGCCGAGGCTCGCCAGCGCCTGCTCGGGCTGGCGCAGCAGCCGCTGCAGCCGCGCGATCTGCAGCCACGTCGCACCGTCCTTGTCCGCCTGCTTGCCGGCCAGCGCCAGCGCCTCGCGCCACAGGCCCTGCTGGCGCAGCGCGTCGACCGTGTCGCCGTGGCGCGCGACGTTCGCGTGTTCGAGCACGCGCGTGCACAGGTCGGCGAACCACTGACCCTGGAAGGTGCGGATGCGTTCCAGGTAGTGCACGACCTTGCCGTCGCCGTCGAGGAACACGACCGCCGGCTCGACGAACGCGAGCGGCTTGAGGTCGAAGCGATCGCTGAGCTGCTGGTCCATCACGCAGCGCAGCGGCACGAACGCGTTCTGCAGCAGCTCGGCGACGTCGGGGTCGCTGAACAGCACCTGCCGCATGTAGACGTCGAGCACCGGCGCGCGGTACATCTGCCGACCGCCGAGCGTCTTCTCCTGGATACGGTGCACGTACCACAGCACGAGCTTGCCTTCCTGCTTGGCCTTGGCGCAGGCCTCGTCGACCAGCGCGCCGCGGTCGACGCGCACGCGCTGCGGCCGCGGATCGTGTTCGTAGAAGTCCTGGCCGTCGCTGAGCCAGGGGATGTCCTCGGCGAGGTGCAGCGTGGCCGCCGGCAACGGCGGCTTTGCGTCCTCCTGCGCGGGCAGGGCGAGGCAGGCGGCGATCAGGACGAACGGCAGCAACGTGGTTCGCATGGCGGTCTCCGGCGCGTGCGCGCGGCCGCCAAGCCTACTCGTCGCCGGTCTGCGGCGCCCGTTGCAGCTTGTCGATCGCGGCGCGGCGCCCGAGCACGACGACCTGCCAGCCGTCCTCGAGCACGAGGTCCGGCGTCGCCGGCAGGCGTTCGGCGCGACCGTCGCGGCGGCGGATCGCCATGACGATCGTCACGTCGGAGCGGGCCGCGGCGGGCAGCGCATCGAGCGCCAGACCGATCCAGGGGTCGGGCACGGCGATCGCGCGCAGTTCGTGGCCGTCGGGCAACGGCACGCCGTCGCGATCGTCGCCGAGCGGCAGGCGCGTGGTGCGCCGTTGCGCGCCGAGCACCTCGCTGCCGAGCGTCGTCAGCACGTCCTGGTGGACGATCCGGCCGAGCAGGCGCTGGGTCGGGCCAGGGGTGACGACGGCGATCTCGCGCAGCTCGGGGTCGTCGAAGCGGGGCATCACGGCCGCGATCGAGTCCTCGGGGTGCGCCGTGACGACCGGCCGCGTCAGGTCCGCGGCGATCACCGCCGCCGTCAGCGACGGGTCGTTGAGGAACGCCTTGACGTCCTGGAGCTCGATCCTGCCGACGAGCCCGCCGTCGGCACTCTGCACGTAGATCGTGTCACCGCGATGGCTGCCGAGATGGCGCATCACCTCGGTGAAGCGCGCCGTGTCGAGCACGGTGACGCAGTCCCGGCGCAGCACGTCGCGCACGAAGGTGGTTCGAATCGCCAACTCCTCCAGGCCTGCGGGCACCTGCTCGCCCTTCGCCTTGATCGCCGCGGTGTAGTAGCTGTCCTCGTCGATCAGGCTCGCGGTGATGCTGGCGACGATGCTGCAGAGCATCACGGGCAGCGTCAGCTCGTAGTGCCCCGTCAGTTCGAACACCAGCACGACCGCCGTCACCGGCGCGTGCATGGTCGCGGCGCAGAGGCCTGCCATGCCGACGAACGTGAAGGTCGCGCGTTCGGCGGGCGAGATCGGCATCAGGAAGCCGAGGCCGTAGGCGAACAGACCGCCGAACGAGGCGCCGACCAGGAGGTTGGGCGTGAACACCCCGCCGAGGCCGCCGGTCCCGACCGTGCTGACCGTCGCGACCTGCTTCCACAGGAACAGCGTCAGGATCAGCGTGACCGGTGGGTTGTGGGCGACGAGCCCGATGACCTCCGAGCCGTTCCCCCAGGTCTCCGGCATGAACACGCCGATCGCACCGACGACGAGTCCGCCGAGCGCCATCGCGATCGGCGTCGGCAGGTGCATGACCTTGAACACGTGCTTGCCGGCCAGCAGCAGCCAGCGGAAGAAGATGCCGCCGACCGCACAGAGCAGGCCGAGCACGAGCGCCGCGAGCACCAGACCGGGCGAGAGCTTGGCCAGGCCTGCGGCGTCATTGGCGTAGAGCGGCACCTCGTTGAGGAGTTCGGAGCGCACGATCGTCGCCAGCACCGCGGCGACGACGATCGGCGCGAAGACGCCCATCGCGAAGTTGCCGAGCACGACCTCCATGACGAAGATCGCGCCGGCGATCGGCGCCATGTACGACGAGGCCATGCCGGCGGCGATGCCGCAGCCGATCAGGATCGCGCGCGGCCGCGAGCCGAGCTTGGTCCAGCGCGACACCAGGGCCGCGACGGTCGCCGCGATCTGCACGCTGGCACCTTCGCGGCCGATGCTGCCGCCCGAGCCGATCGTGCAAGCGGACGAGACGATCTGCGCGACGCTGTCGCGCAGCCGGATCGTGCCCTTGCGCAGCTGCACGACTGCGATCAGATCGGACACGCCGAACGGTGGCCGCCTGCCGCGCAGTGCGAGCAGCACGAGGCCCGCCGCGAATCCGCCGACCGTGGGCACCAGGATCGTCTGCCACCAGGTGAGGTTGGCGCGGACCGCGTGCGACAGCGGTTGCCCTTCCTCGAACCCGGTCAGCAGGTGCTGCATCAGGTTCAGGCCCATCTGGAAGACGATGCCGAGCAGCCCACCGGCGATGCCGACGAAGGCCGCGAGCAGGAAGATCGCGAACGTGCGGAGCGGGGTGCCCTTCTGCTGCTGCATCGAGGAGGCAGAAGGGTGGGGGGCGAGGGGGCCCAGGTCAAGCACGCGCCGGGCTCGCGGCTGGTCGCGCTCACGACCTGGTGTATCCTGCGCCGCCCATGCACTCGCCGGGTCACCGTTGGCAGTCCCTCGTCGACTGGTCGATCGCGGCCGTGGTCGGCGCGCTGCTGCTGTGGCTCTCGGACCTGCTGGTGCCGCCGGCGTCGGTGCCGTTCCCGGGCCACGGCGAACGGTTCGCGAACATGGTCGCGCACCCGTTCGCGTTTCAGGGCGAGTTCCCGCAGCGCGTGCTGTGGCCGTCGTTGGCGCACGCCGCCGGCTGGTTCGGCCTCGGCCCGGTCGGCTTCAGCCACCTGTGCTCCGGCCTGCTGCTGGCGGTCGTCGCGTGGTTCGCGCGGCGGCGCGGCGCCGGCTGGGGCGATGCCGTGCTGCTGACCGCCGCGGTCGCCGCGACCGGCGCCGTGCAGGTCTACAAGCCGATGGCGTGCATGACCGCGGACACGCTGAACCTCGCGCTGCTTCTGCTGACGATCCACAGCGCCGACCGCCCCGTGCGCTTCTGGACGCTGGTCGCGGTCGCGTCGTTCAACCACGAGATGGTGCTGTTCTTCGGCCCCTGGCTGTGGTGGCTGCGGCTGCAGCACGGCGGCGTCTGGTGGCGCGACGGTGCGGCCCTCGCCGGCTGCGCGGCGCTGCACGGCGGGTGGCGGCTGTCGGTCAGCGCCGCCTACGACGCGAGCTACTACGCGAGCAACAACTTCTGGGTGCCGTGGGGCATGCCGGCGCTGTGGGCGCTGTGGCTGCTGGTGGCGCTCGTCGAGTTCGGCCCGCTGCTCGCCGTCGCGGTCTGGGGCCACCGCGCGCGCGTCGCGGGCCTCGGCGGCAGGCTCGGCGGCTGGCTCTACCTCGCCTGCGTGCTGTCGCTGATGGTGTTCGCCTACGACGTGATGCGCTTCGCGACCTTCCTGGTCGTGCCGGTGCTGCTCGGCGGCATCGCGATGCTGCGCGCGCGCCACGGTCGCATCGTGTTCGTCGCGCTGCTGCTCGCGGCGGTCGCCGTCTACGTGTGGCAGCACCCGGTGCCGAGCGAGCAGGGCGGGCGAACGTTCACCGAGACCAGCGGGTCCGTCATCGCACTGCTGCCCAAGTCGGCGTTCGCGATCGGGGGCCACCGGCTCACCGCTGGCGAAGGGCTCGACTATGCGCTGGCGCTGCTGCAGCAGTGGCCGTGGCTCTGGGCCACGGTTGCGGCGGCGGCTCTCGGCGTGGTCGTACTCGGCCTGCTGCTCGCGCGCGTCGTCCGGCAGGCACCGCGCACGGGCCAGGAACCTGGTGCCGGCGACTGAACAGGAGAGCCTTTGCAGATCTTCGGCTTCACGGACTTCGGCGGACCCGACGCGACGCGCCTGCTCACGGTGGCCGAACCTTCGCCGGGGCCAGGCGAGGTGCTGATCGCGATGCGTGCCGCCGGCGTCAACCCGGCTGACATCAAGGTCCGCAACGGCCAGCGTCGCAACGTCGTCGCGGTGCGCCTGCCGATGGCGATGGGTCGGGAGGCGGCCGGGCGGGTGCTGGCGCTGGGCGAGGGCGTGCACGGGTTCGCGGTCGGTGATGACGTGTTCGGCGCGACTGCGTCGGGCACCGGCGCGTTCGCCGAGCGGGTGCTGCTCGAGGCGGCCGCGACGGCGCGCGTGCCTGCCGGGCTCGACCTGGCGCAGGCGGCGTGCATCCCGGTTGCCGCCGGCACCGCGTACGACGTGTTGCACGAGCTCGGCCTGCGGCCGGGTCACGGGCTGCTCGTGCTCGGCGCGGGTGGCGGGGTCGGGACCGCGGTGCTGCAACTGGCACGCTCGGCAGCGCTCCGTGTGGTCGGCGTCGCGTCGGCGGGCAAACGCGACCTCGTCCGCGGCTTCGGCGGCGAACCCGTTGCGACCGGCGCGGGCTGGATCGAGTGCGCCAGGTCCTTCGCGCCCGAGGGCTTCGACGGCCTGCTCGACCTGGTCGGTGGCGACACGCTGCGTGCGGCCACGACGCTGCTGCGCCCGGGTGCTGCACCGACCAGCATCGCGGATCCCGGTCTCGCGGCTCAGCTCGGCGGCCGCGGCGTCACGCGTCGGCGGACCCGTGGGGTGTTCGCCGAGGTGGCCGAACTCGCCGTTCGCGGCGTGCTGCGGATCCGGGTTACGGCTGCAATGCCGCTCGAACGCGCCGCCGATGCGGTGGCGCTCGTCGAAGCCGGGCACGCGGCCGGCAAGGTCGTCGTCACGAACGGCTGCTGATCGTCCCGCGCACGACGACGAACGCCTCCGCGTAGCCGCGGCCGTGCTGGTGCTGCAGCGAGCGGTAGGCGTTCAATCCGGCGATGCTGTGGTCGTACTGCGTGTAGGCCGTCTGGCTCGCATGGGCGAGCATCGCGCGGACCTTCTGCGGCATCACCGGCGTGGTGTCGACGACGAGGTCGGGGACCATCGCGTTCCAGACCTCGTAGCCGAGCGCCAGCCCGGCGAACGCGGCGCGGTCGAGCGCGCGCGTGACGACGACGTGCAGCGCGTGGTGGTCGGGGTGGCCGTCGCGCTGCCACGGCAGGTAGACGACGTCGGGGCGGAACTGCGTCAGTTCGGCGAGTGCCAGCTGCGCGCCGCGTTCGAGGTCGGCTTCGCTGAGTTCGCAGCTGTCGGGAAAGCCCCAGAACGCGGCGTCGCCGAGGCCGAGTTCGCGCAGGCCGGCGCGGGTCTCGCCGCGGCGCAGCGCCGCGTATGCCTCGGGCGCATAGCGCCGCTCGGGATCGCCGCTGGTGCCGTCGGTCGTGACGACGACGCGCACCGCGTCGCCGGCGCGCGCGTGCAGCGCGAGTGCGCCACCTGGCCCGGCGATCTCGTCGTCCGGGTGCGGCGCGAACACCAGCACGCGGCCATGTGGCACGTCGGTCCAGTGCGCGGGGAGCTGCGGCCGGGCGCTCGGTGGATTCGCCATCGGCCGGCATCTTGCGCGTTCGCCGGCGCGGCGCCAAGCCATTCCACGGCGGCGGGCCGATCGACACCGCAGGAAGAACCGCGCGCCGTCGCTCGTCGGACGACCCGTGCGTGTTCCGGGAGCGTCATCGGGGTCACGGCGGGCGATCGGCTCGGCCCTCGCCATCGCGGCTTTCGCCGTCGGCACGACGGCTGGCGTGCTCGCCGGCTGGACCTGCGCCGACGCGGTGCTGGTCGCGGCACCGGCGTTGCTGCCGCTGGTGATCGCCCGCGCCGCGGTGGCGCGTCGTCGCAGCCTGACGCAGCAGGCGGTGGCGTTGGTGGTGCTCACCGTCGGCGGCACCGCATGGCTGGGCGCACGGCGCGCGGCTCTGCTCGTCGGTCGCGTCGCCTGCGACTCGCTGCTGGCAAACGCGGCGCTGCTCCTGGGCCTGGTCGTCGTGCTGCGCGTCGGTGCCGAACTCGCTCGTGCGGCACTGCTGCGGCTGCTGCGCCGGCCATGGCTCGCGGCGATCGCCCACGGCGCGCTGCTGTTCGCGGTGCTGCCGCCGTTGCTGCTGTGCGTCTTGCAATGCCATCAGGTCGCCATCGTCAGCGAGTTTGCGACGCACGCGCCGCGGCGCGAGGTCCGGTTCGCCGGCGCCGGCGGCGTCCGGCTCGCCGGCACGCTTCTGACCCAGACCGGTGGCGGTGCCGGCGTCGTCGTCTGCCACGGGCTCGGTGCAAACCGTGCCGACGTGCTCGCGATCGCCGAGGCCGCGCACGCGCTCGGTTGCCAAGTGCTGCTGTTCGACCTGCGCGGTCACGGCGCGAGCGGCGGCTTCGCGACGACGCTCGGCGCGCGTGAGGCCGACGACGTGCGCGCGGCGATCGACGTGCTGCTCGCGGATCCGCGTACGACGGGGCCCCGCGTCGCGCTGGTCGGCGTATCGATGGGCGGGGCGGCGGTGTTGCGCGCCGCCGCCACGGATCCGCGCGTCGCCGCCGTGTTCGCCGAAGCGAGCTTCGCCGACCTCGAGGCGATGATCGGCGAACGCGTCGACGTGCTGCCGGGCCCTTTGCGCACCGCGTTCGTCGCGCTGACGCGCTGCTGGGCCGTGCTGACGCCCGGCATCGATCCCGGCACGGTCTCGCCGCGGTCCTCGCTGGCGCGCCTCGCGCCGAACGTTCGCGTTGCGCTCGCGCACGGCGCCGAGGACGCGACGGTCCCGCTCGCCCAGGCGCAGCAGCTCGCCGCGGCGCGCCCGGACCTGCGCTGCGAGGTCTTCGCCGGTGCTGGCCACGGCGCGTGCCACGCCGCGGATCCGATCCGCTACGAACGGTTGCTCGCCAGCGTGCTGGCCGGGCTGTCGCCGGCGGGGCGGTGACCAGGCCGGTCGGCCGGGAACCGCGCGGGCACCGTGCCGACCGTCGCGTTCGGCCGACCCGCGTCCGGCCGGTCGTCGCGCGCGTGCCGCCAGCCCGTGCGCCGCGCGCGCGTCGCCGCCGGCGCGTAGAGCCGCCGCACGAGCTCGAGCAGGTTGCCGCGCAGTTCGGCGGCCGTGCCGCGGGCCGGTTCGAACACCACGTCGAACAGCGTGCAGCGATCCCACGGCGCGGGGTCGGGCAGCCGGCCGTCGCGCTGCAGACGCGCGAACAGCGGCGTACCGGGGAACGGCGTCTGCACGGTGACCTGCACGTCGAACGGCACCATCGTCCGCACGGTCGCTTCGAGCGCGTCGACGATGCCCGGACCTTCGCCGTCGAGGCCGAGGACGAAGCAGGCATTGACGCGGATGCCGTGAGCCTGGATGCGGCGGACGGCGGCGACGTGGTCGGCGCCCCGGCGATGCTTCCAGTCGGCCTTGGTCTCGACCCCGGCGAGGCCGCTGGCCCGCGGGCTCTCGAGGCCGACGAGCACCTGCCGGCAACCCGATCGCCGCAGCAGCCGCAGGAAGTCCGGGTCGTCGGCGACCCGGATGTCGGTCTCGGTGAACCAGCGCACGTGGCGCTTCGCCAGTTCGGGCAGCAGCTCGCGCCAGTAGGCGCGGTTCACGAACGAGTTGTCGTCGGCGAACTCGAGGAACGGCCGTGGCCACAGCGCGGTGATGCGGTCGATCTCCGCGAGGACCTTGCCGATCGGCTTCTGCACGTAGCGGTCGGTCAGCAGCACCGAACTCGCGCAGAACTCGCAGCGCCACGGACAGCCGCGCGCGGTCTGCACGGTGAGCCGGTTGTAGCGGGCGATGTCGAGCAGGTCGAAGCGCGGCAGCGGTGCATCGCGCAGATCGAACGGGCCGCCGCGGTAGACGCCGCCGAGCCGCCCGGCCTCGGCGTCTGCCAGCACCTGCGGCCACGCGGTCTCGCCTTCGCCGACGACGACGGCATCGACGTGGCGCAGCGCCTCGTCGGGGCACGCGGTCGCGTGGAGGCCGCCGAGGACGACGCGGGTGCCGGTTGCGCGCAGCCGGTCGGCGACCGCGTAGGCCTCGCGGATCTGCGCCGTCAGGCTGCTGATCGCGACGAGGTCGCAGCCGGCGGGCAGTGCATCCGCCTCGGCGAGGTCGCGCGCTTCGCAGTAGGTCACGTCGTGATGCGCCGGCGTCAGACCGGCGAGCGTCAGGAGGCCGAGGCTCGGCAGCGAGGCGATGACCTTGCTGCGTTCGACGAAGCCCGGCAGCGTGAGGCCGAGCGCCAGCAGTTCCCGGTCCTGGACGCGGATGCCGGACATGGCGAGGAAGGCGATGCGCATGGCTCAGCTGCCGTGTGCGGCCAGGACCAGCAACGTCGCGACACCGCCGCCGAGGCTCGCGACCGGTGCCACGAAGGCGTGGCGCAGCGGCTTCCAGCACGCCGCCAGGAAGCAGACCGTGGGCATCAGCAGCGCGCCGGCCACGAACAGGGTCCGCACCGCGGCCGCAGTCGACGGGGTCGTCGGCACCAGCGGCAGCGTCCAGGGGGCGCCGAGCGCCCGCCGCCCGGTGCCGCCGAATGCGACGGGGCCGAGGCGCAGCAGCCGCCGTGGCCAGGCGGCGTAGCCGCCCAGCCAGTCGTCGGTCGCGAAGAACAGGCCGAACCCCACTCCGGCGGCCAGGCCGAGCAGGATCCACGCCCAGGCGAAGATCAGGAAGGCGTCCATGTCATACCTCGGCGCCTACCGTTGCCGGGGTCGACCCGTTGCCTGTCGCTGTTTTGAAAGTAAATACTAACTATTGCGGTCGGCGAGCTTCGGTGCGCAGGCCGTTCGCGGCGGGGGCCCGGTCGAGCCGCGGCGCGCTGTGGCCGCGGGCGCGCAGGTCGGCGAGCAGGCGCCGCAGCTCGGCGACGACGTCGGGGTGCTCGGCCGAGACGTCCGCATGTTGCCCCAGGTCCTGCGTCAGATCGCACAGGAACACGTCGTGCGCGTTCGGCGGGTAGCGATCGCGAACCCACTGCGGTGTGCGGTTGTGGTAGCCGTCCGGCTGCGCCAGCAGCAGCCAGTCGCCGCGCCGCACGCCCCACTTGCCGGCATAGGTGTTGTGGACCAGGTGGTCGCGCACCGCGGCCGCCTCACCGCGCCACACCGGCGACTGGTCGAAGCTGTCCTCGGCCGCGTCGTCCGGCAGCGCGCAGCCGGCCATGGCGGCCAGCGTCGCCATCAGATCGACCTGCCCGACCAGCGCATCGCTGGTGCGTCCCGGCGCCACGATGCCGGGCCAGCGCACGATCAGGGGCACGCGGTGGCCGCCTTCCCAGACGTCGCGCTTGACGCCGCGCAGCTCGCCGGCGCTCGCGTGGTCGTAGCGCTGCAGGCGCTCGTAGGCGTAGGCCTCGGGGCCGTTGTCGCTGCTGAAGACCACGATCGTGTCGTCGGCGAAGCCGCCCGCGTCGAGCGCGGCCAGCACGGCGCCGACCGCGGCGTCGGTCTGCGCGACGTAGTCGCCGTACGGGCCGGCCGCGCTACGCCCGGTGAACTCCGCCGTCGGCACGATCGGCGCGTGCGGCGACGTGAACGGGAAGTACAGGAAGAACGGGCGATCGCTGCCGCGCTGCGCAGCGACCCAGGCCACCGCGCGCCGCGTCAGTTCGGGCATCACCGCGTCGAGGCGCCAGCCCGCGACCATCGGGCCGGGGCGGCACTCCGGCGCTCCTTCGCGCGGTTGCGGCGTCGCCACCAGCGGCACCGTCGGCGGCGTGACGACGCGATCGTCCTCGATCCACGCGTACGGCGGGAAGTTCGGCACGTCGTCGCCGAAGTACTGGTCGAAGCCGTGCGCCAGCGGCCCATCGGGGATCGGCCGCGACCAGTCGAACGCGTCGGGCGGATAGCCCGTCGCCGGATCGGCCACGGCGCCGTCGCGGCGCAGCGCCGCCCAGTCCCAGCCGAGGTGCCACTTGCCGATGCACGCCGTGTGGTAGCCGTTCTGTCGCAGCAGCTCGGCGAGCGTCAACCGTCCCGGTGCGAACACCGAGGGGCCGAACGAATCGACGATCTCGTGGAAGTCGCGCCAGTGGTAGCGCCCGGTCAGCAGCGCGTAGCGACTCGGCGTGCAGATGCCCGACGAACTGTGCGCGTCGGTGCAGCGCAGGCCGGCGGCGGCGAGCCGGTCGAGGTTCGGCGTCGGGATCCGCGACGCGGCGGCATAGCAGCCGAGGTCGCCGTAGCCGAGGTCGTCGGCGAGCAGCACGACGATGTTCGGCGGGCGATGGTGCGCGTTCGCCGGAGCAGCGTCCGGCCGCGCGGCGCACGCGGACAGCAGGGCCACGGCGGCGACGAACGTCCGGACGGGGACGGGGTCCATGCGGTGGGCGACCACGTCGCGATCCTAATCCGGTGCGGGGCACCAGCCTGCACTTCTGCGGCGCCCGCGCGCTGCGCGCTTCGGTCGCCTCCTTGCCGGTCGACGAAATCGACGGCTAGCCGCGCGGATTGGGCAGGTTGATCGTCGCCGCGTCGCGCGCGAGGTTCATCGACAGACAGGCGTTGCCCGCGGTCGTCAGGATCTGCGGGTCGTGCTGCGCGAAGTCCGGCACGGCGAGGCAGCGATCGTGCAGGCACATGCCGCGGATGCGGCGTGTGACGCCATCGACCTGCACGCCGAGCCGGAGCACCTCCGGGTGGCCGGCGGGCAGCGGGGAGCCGGCGCTCGCGGTCAGCAGGCGGACGACCGGCGACTGCGGCTGGTCGGTCTGGTCGATGACGATCGCCTCGGCGCCGTCGTCGAGCAGGACGCGCGTGCCGGTCGGGAACAGGCCGAGCGCGTGGACGAAGCGCCGCAGCCAGTGCGCGTCGAAGTCCTGTTCGTTGCGGAACATCACCGCGTAGGCCTCGAGCGGCGTCAGCGCGCGCTTGTAGGGTCGCACCGAGGTCAGCGCTTCGAACACGTCGCAGACGCGGATCAGGCGGCTGATGCCGCTGGGCGCGAACGGCAGCGCCGGCGTCGGGTAGCCGCAGCCGGTCGGGCCCATGTGGTGGCAGAACGCGGCGCCGAGGGCGTGCGGGCCGACATCGGCGTGCTGCTCGAGCAGGAGGTGCGCGCCGAGCCGCGGGTGCTGCGCCATCCAGCGCCACTCGTCGGTGTCGAGGCGGCCCTGTTTGAACAGCACCTCCTGCGGCACCTTCGACTTGCCGATGTCGTGCAGCAGCGCCGCGGTGCCGACGTGGACGAGCTGGCTGCGGCCGACGCCGAGCGAGCGCGCGACCTGCAACGCGAGCAGCGCGACGCGCACCGAGTGGCCGACCGTGAAGCGGTCGACGTCGTCCTGCGTCGCCAGCGACAGCAGCAGGCTGGGTTCCTCGAGCGTCGTCAGGCTGCGTTCGATCGAACTCTGCGCCGCGTCGACGGCCAGCTCGCGGTTGTGCGTCGCGAGCGCATGGTTCTCGAGCAGCGTGTCGGCGAGGTCCTGGTAGCTGTGCAGCGCCTCGCGGCCGCCGGCGATCGTCGTCCGGCGGTTGCTCGGATCCGCGGCCGTGCGCAGCGTGAAGCGGATCCGCCGGATGCCGTGCGCCTGCAGCGCCTCGTCGCGATGCTCGCGGCCGAGCGCGCGCTCGTTGCCGGGCAGCAGCAGCAGGTCGAAGCAGCGGTTGGCCTCGTCGACGTCGAGGTCGGGAGCGAAGGCGATCACCGCGATCTGGCGCCGGCTGCACTGCCGCAGCAGCGACTTCGCCTGCAGGCTCGGCCCCTCCAGCGGTTCGCCTTCGTAGTGGATCAGGTCGTCGCTGAGCTGCAGCTGCAGCGGCATCTCGACGCCGAGCGTCTGCGCGCGGCGCAGCGAATGGACCATGTCGCGCAGCGCCTCGGCGACGAACCGGCTGTCGGCCTCGTGCAGCTGGCGGTTCAGCGCGGCGGTGACGAAGCTCTGCGCGAACTCCGCGGCCGCGGCGGCCTGCAGGCGGGACACCGGCTGCGTCACGGCGCTGCCTCCGGGTCCGGCGGCGTCTCGGCGAGCACCTTGACGATCGCCTGGCAGGTGACGTCGACGCGGCGTTCGTCGGCCGGCCAGCCGTGTGCGCTGCCATCGGCCGCCGCGTCGAGCTGGGTCGCCAGCATGCAGGCGAGCTGCGGCAGGTGGTTGGGCGCCGTCAACGCGAAGTCACGCCGCAGCAGCCGCGCGGCGCTGTGGCGGATCGGCGTCGCCTCGCTGCAACAGGCGTCGGCGAGGATGCTGAAGTACTCGTTGTGCAGCGCGACGTCGAGGTCGGCGCGCTCGGCCGGCGCCGTGGTGCCGAGGCGGCGGATCAGGCCGGCGACCTCGTCGGCGGTGACGGTTTCGATGCGGCGCTCGGCCACCGGCGTCGGTTCGCCGGCGACGTGGGGATCCGGTTCCTGCAGGCAGGCCAGCATCGCCTCGGCGCTCTCGGCGAGCCGCGTCTCGAGCATCGGATCGCAGGCGTCGAACATCGCCGTCGGCAGCGACGACGAACGCTTGACCTCCGTACGGAGGTTCAGCCGCCACTGGGCGATCGCCTCGTGGAAGTTCGCGCTGTCCGACGCGGTCTTGGCCTTCCCGGCGTCCGTCATGCCGGAGGACTATCGGCCGGCGCGGTGGGCCGCATGAAGCCGGCGATGGCGCGCCGTGACGATGGAGCGGCGGGGGCCGGGCCACTACGCTCTGCCGCCGATGGAACGCATCGGAATCGTGGCCGCGGCGCGGACGCCGATCGGCAAGTTCATGGGTGGGCTCTCGCCGTTGACCGCCGTCGACCTCGGCACCGCCGCCGTGCGCGCGGCGCTCGAACGGGCCGGCGTCGCGCCGACCGATGTCGAAGAACTGCACATCGGCCAGGCGCGCCAGCTCGGCTCGGGTCCCAATCCGGGCCGTCAGGTCGCGATCAAGGCCGGCTGCGGCCACGGCTGCGTCGCGACGACCGTCAACAAGGCCTGCGGCAGCAGCCTCAAGGCGATCGACCTGGCGCGCGCCGCGATCCTGCTCGAGGGCAAGCGGGTGGTGGTCGCCGGCGGCATGGAGAGCATGACCAACATCCCGTTCCTGCTGCCGGGCATGCGCCAGGGCTTCCGCCTCGGCCACGTCGAGGTCGCCGACGGCAACTACAAGGACGGCTTCACCTGCGGCATCCTCGGTGAGCCGATGGGCATGACGGCCGAATACCTCGCCGACGACTACGGCATCGGTCGCCAGGAGCAGGACGAATACGCGCTGCAGTCGCACCAGCGCGGCGAGGCGGCGCAGAAGGCAGGGCGGTTCGCCGCCGAGATCGCGCCGATCGAGATCGCCGGCAAGAAGGGCGCGGTGACGATCGCGACCGACGAGCACGTCCGTCCGGGCGTGACCCTCGCCGACCTCGCCAAGCTGCCGCCGGTGTTCCGCCCCAAGGTCGGCACGGTGCACGCGGGCAACAGCTCGGGCATCACCGACGGCGCCGCGGCCCTGGTGCTGATGTCGGAGACCGAGATCCGCCGCCGCGGGCTCAGGCCGATGGCGTGGCTCGGCGCGTCCGCGACCGCCGGCGTCGACCCGCGCATCATGGGCATCGGTCCGGTACCGGCCGTGAAGAAGCTGCTCGAGCGCACCGGGCGCCAGCTCGGCGACTTCGACCTCGTCGAGCTCAACGAGGCGTTCGCCGCGCAGATGCTCGCCTGCCTGCGCGACCTGCCGTTCGACCGCGCCCGCGTCAACGTCAACGGCGGCGCGATCGCGCTCGGCCACCCGATCGGCGCGACCGGCGCGCGCATCGTCGTCACGCTACTGCACGAGATGGCGCGGCGGCAGGCCCGCCGCGGCCTCGCCACGCTGTGCATGAGCGGCGGCATGGGCATGGCGGTCGAGTTCGAACGTCCGTGAAGGTCCAAGGCGGCCGCAACGCGCGCCGCCATCCGCCGCTGCGCGGCGCTTTTCGTCACCGCCCCACCCTGCCATGCGCCACTCGCTCCGTTTCGCCCTTCCCCTGGTGATGACCCTGGCCGCCTGCGCGATCGCGCGCCAGGACACCAACGACCCGATCGACGCCGAGGTCGTGCGCTCGCTGGTGCCCGGCACGACCACCGCGCGCGAGGTCACCGAACGGCTCGGCGCGCCGACACGGGTCGTCCAGATAGGCCGTCGCGCCGCCTACCTCGACCACGCGAGCAGCGCGAAGTCCGCGGTGGTGAGCGTGAGTGAAAACGCCTTGGTGGCATCCAGCACGTGATTGGAGAAGCGGGTCTCCACGTCGCTGAGTTCCTGCTCCAGGGCGTTGAACCGGTCCCGCTCAGCACCCTTGAGCGCCAGGCCGGACAGGCGGGCATCCAGCAGGCGCTCATTGCTGGGGGTGATGGGGAGGCGGGTGCTGTTGGTCACTTCACCTACAACGGTCACATTGGCTGAAAAGTTGCGCGACAAACGCACCATCACTTCCGGCTGGTTGGCCTTGCCCTTGAGGCGCTTCACCACC
>CAYMRG010000026.1:4367-18990 GCA_964392555.1 uncultured candidatus Brocadiaceae bacterium | reverse complement strand
CTTCGTCGTCGAGGGCGTGATGACCGCGCTGCTGGCGAGCCTGCTGGCGCTCGCGCTGGCGGTGCCGATGGCCTACGTGCTGGTGCTCGGCATGAACCACGTCGCCGCGCTCGACGCACCGGTGGCGCTGCCGTACGCGTGGTTCCTGCTCGGCCCGGCCGCCCTGCTGCTGACCGGGATCCTCGCCGCCAGCGTGCCGGCGGTGCGCGTGCTGCGGCAGAGCCCGAGCGAGTCGGTGCGCTACGAGTAGCGCACCGCCGTTGGCGGCAGCGGCCGGCGTCCGTGGCTGGAATGCGGGGCCGCCGCCGGGTACGCCTTACCGACGATGAAGCAGCGTTCTCCTTGGCAGCGCACGCACACCTGCGGCGAACTCACGGTGGCCCAGGCCGGGCAGGAAGTCGTCCTCAACGGCTGGATCGAGAACCACCGCCATCACGGCCAGCTCGTGTTCCTCGACCTGCGCGACCGCTACGGCATCACGCAGGTGGTCGTCGACCAGGAGGTTTCGGGGACGCTGGCCGGGACGTTCGACACGGTGCGGCGGCTCGGCGCCGAAGACGTGGTCGCGGTGCGCGGTCGCGTCCGCAAGCGCGACGCCGACAAGGTCAACAAGAACCGCGCGACCGGTGAGATCGAGCTCGCCGCGCTCGAGGTGACCGTGCTCAGCGAGGCCGAGACGCCGCCGTTCGAGGTGCTCGACAAGGCCGAGGCCAACGAGGAGCTGCGCATGCAGTACCGCTACCTCGACCTGCGCCGGCGGCCGCTGCAGGAGGCGCTGATCAAGCGCGCGAAGTTCGTCACCGCGGTCCGCAACTACATGCAGGCGAATCGCTTCATCGACATCGAGACGCCGATCCTGACCAAGAGCACGCCGGAGGGCGCGCGCGACTACCTGGTGCCGAGCCGCGTCCACCCCGGCAAGTTCTTCGCGCTGCCGCAGAGCCCGCAGATCTTCAAGCAGTTGTGCATGGTGGCGGGCCTCGATCGCTACTACCAGATCGCGCGCTGCTTCCGCGACGAGGACCTGCGCGCCGACCGCCAGCCCGAGTTCACGCAGATCGATCTCGAGATGTCGTTCGTCGAGGAGAAGGACGTCCTCGACCTGGTCGAGGGCATGGTCGTCCACGCGATGCGCGAGGGCTTCGGCATCGAGCTGCCGCAGCCGTTCCCGCGCTTCGACTTCGTCGAGGCGATGGAGAAGTACGGCTGCGACAAGCCGGACCTGCGCTTCGACATGACGCTGATCGACTGCACCGCGCTGGCGCAGCGCAGCGAGTTCAAGGTGTTCCGTTCGGCGGTCGAGACCGGCGGCATCGTCAAGGGTCTGTGCGCCAAGGGTGCGGCCGAGAAGTACTCGCGCAAGGGCATCGACGAGCTGACCGCGTTCGTCAACGGCCTCGGCGCGAAGGGCCTGGCGTGGGCCAAGGTCACGCCGGCCGGCCTCGAGGGCTCGATCGCGAAGTTCTACGCCGGCGACGCCGGCGCCGAGCTGTGTCGCCACATGGGCGCGGTGCCCGGCGACCTGCTGCTGTTCGTCGCCGACCAGAAGAAGATCGTGCACAAGGCGCTCGGCGACCTGCGCCTCAAGGTCGGTTCGGCGCTCGGCCTGCGCGACCCGGCGGTGTTCCGTTGCTGCTGGGTGCTCAACTTCCCGATGTTCGAATGGAACGACGAGAAGGCGCGCTGGCAGTTCGCGCACAACCCGTTCAGCGCGCCGGTCGACTGGAGCATCACGGACTTCTCGCAGGACACCGCGAACATCCGCAGCCGCGCCTACGACTTCGTCATGAACGGCTGGGAGCTGGGATCGGGCTCGATCCGCATCCACCGCACCGAGCTGCAGGCGAAGGTGTTCGAGTTCCTCGGCATCACGCCGGAGCAGCAGAAGGCGAACTTCGGCTTCCTGCTCGATGCCTACAAGTACGGCGGCCCGCCGCACGGCGGCATCGCGCTCGGCGTCGATCGCCTGGTCGCGCTGGCGCTGGGCCGCGAGGGCATCCGCGACGTGATCGCGTTCCCGAAGACGGCGACCGCGTTCGATCTGATGGCCGAGGCGCCCGGTGGCGTGTCGCCGGAGCAGATGGCCGAGCTGCAGATCGCGAGCACGGCGAAGAAGCCCGGGTGACCGCGACGCGGCGGACCATGCCGCCGTTGCTCGCGGCGCTCGCCGCGGGCGCGCTCGCGGCCAGCGCCGCGTGGTGGACGCAGCGGCTCGGCGAGGCCCTGGGTCCGGACGCCTGGACCTACTGGACCAGCTCGATCGCGCTGCGCGACGGCCGCGGCTACGTCGATGGCCACGGCCTGCCGGTGACCGCGTGGCCGATCGGCTACCCGGCGTGGCTGGCGCTGGTCCAGGCGGTGGTCGGCGTCTCGGCGAACGCGCTGCGGCTCGCCGACAGCCTGGCGATCGGCGTGGCGGCGGCGTTCGCCTGCGGCTGGGCGCTGCGCCGCACGCGCGGCGCCGAGCGGGACGCCGCACCGACCTGGCCGGTGGTGGCGGCGGCGGCGATCGGCATGGCCGCGGCCGCGCGCGGCTGCGCGTCCGAATACCTGATGCTCGCGCTGCTGTTCGCGGCGCTGTGGCTGCACGAAGGGGCGGCGCGGCGCGGCCCGGGCTGGGGGCGGCTCGCGGGGGTGACCGCGCTGCTGGCCGCGGCCGTGCTGACGCGGCACGCAGCGCTCGCGTTCGTGCCGGGCTTCTGGTTCCTGCTGGCCGGGCCAGCGGGCAGCCGGGCGCGCGCGACCGGTCGCTGGCTCGCCCTGGCCGGCGGCGTCGCCGCGGCGTGGGGGCTGGCGCAGCTCGCGCTCGACCAGCGCGGCAGCCTGCCGTTCTTCGCCGGCCAGCAGCCGCTCGGCGGGCTCGTCGGGACGATGCTGCGCGCGATCGACCGCGGCCTGGGCGTGTTCCCGCTCGGTCTCGCCTGGTTCGCCGCGGGCTGGCTCGCGCTTGGCCCGCTGCGGCGGCGCGCCGCGCGCTGGCTCGACCTGCCGGCCGAACGGCTGCGCCACGGGGCGATCGGCGGATTCATCGGCGCGTCGCTGCTGGCGCTGCTGGCGATGTTCCTGGTGGTCTACATCGCCGACCCGCCGCGGCTGCGGTTCGTGCGCTTCGCCAGCCTGCTGACGCTGCTCGTGCTCGCCGGCGTGCTGCGCCAGGTGCCGGCCGCGCGCTGGCGGTGGCCGTTGCTGCTCCTGCTGCTGGTGCCGCCGGCCGTGCCGGTCGTGCGCGATGTGGTGCGCGGGCGCACCGGCCAGGACAGCGTGACCGCCGAGGGCGGCGAGTCGTTCGTGCCGCTGGACGCCGTGCCGGGGCCGGCGGGCAGCGCGCCGGTGCGGTTGCCCGACGGCCGGCTGCAGGTGCCGACGCCGCGGTTCGTCTGGCAGCGCGACGCGCTGGAGCGCGCGGCGACCGCGCCGTCGGCGTCGGGAAGGGAAGGGCGATGAGCGCCGCCGTCGGTCGCCGCGAACTCGCCGCCGGCGCGCTGGCGATGGCCGTCGTCGCGGGCTGCGTCGTCCGCGCGGCGCGGGTGCTGCCACCCGACGACGGCTACATCGTCTGGCGCTTCGTCGACAACCTGGTGCACGGCGGCGGCTGGGCGTTCACCGCCGGCGAGCCGGTGTCGGGCTCGACGTCGCCGCTGCAGGTGCTGCTGCTGGCGCTCGGCTGCCTCGTCACCCGCTGCGAGCCGCCGACCGCGAACGCCGCGCTGTCGTTCGTCGCCCTGGCGTGCGCCGGCGTCGCGTTCGCCGCGGCGCTGCGCGCGCAGGCCGTCGGCCGCTGGCTCGCCTGGGGCACCGGCCTCGCGGTCGCGCTGCTGCCGCTGCATCGCATCACCTTCGGTCTCGAAGGCCACCTGCAGGTGGCATGCATCGGTGGCTTCTGGTGGGCATGGCAGCGCGAACGGCCGGTGCTTTCCGGGTGCGTCGCGGGCCTCGCCGTGCTGGCGCGGCCCGATGCCGCGCTCGCGGTCGCGGCGCTGGCCGCGCCGCGCGTCCTCACGGAGCTACGGCGCGGTGGCGCGCCGTTGCCATGGCGCGCGCTGCTGGTCGGCGCGGGCCTGGTGGTGGGGCCATGGCTCCTGTGGTCGTGGTGGCAGTTCGGCGAGCTGCTGCCCAACACGCTGGCGGCGAAGCAGGCGCAAGGGGCGTCAGGCGCGTGGCAGGCCGAACGCTTCCTGCGCGACCTGTGGCACTCGCTGGCTCGCTGCGACGCGAACGGCTGGTGCGGCGGTCGCTACCAGCCGTTCGCCGTGCTCGCGATCCTCGGCGCCCTCGGTGCGCTGGGGCGCGGGGTCGGCGCGCCGCTGTTCGCGGCGGCGCTGGCCCACGCGCTGGCCTACCGCGCGCTCGGCGTGCCGTTCTTCCACTGGTATGCGCTGCCGCTGCACCTCGCGGTCGCGCTCGCGCCGGTCACCCTGGCGACCGCCCGCTGGCCGCGGCGCGCGCGGCCGATCGCGACGCTGGCGGCGGGGGCGCTGCTCGCCGCGCTGCTGGGGGACGCCATGCACCTCGCCCTGCCGGCGACGACGCCGAGCGGCTACCGGCAGGTCGGTGCGTGGTTCGCCGCCAACACCTCGCCGACGGCGCGCATCGGCTGCTACGAGATCGGCGAACTGGGCTGGACGGTGCGGCCGCGGCCGATTGTCGATTGCGCTGGCCTGGTCACCCCCGCGGCGATCCCGGCGATCCGACGGCGCGACTTCGCCTGGCTGCTGGCGGATCCGCCGGAGTTCCTCGTGCTGCACGAACCGCCGTGGCCGCTGCTGGAGACGGCGATCGTCGCCGACCCGCGCTTCGCGGGGTTCCGTCGCGTCGGACCGCACACGAAGGATGGCGTGGTCGTGTTCGCGCGGCCGTGACCGCGCCGCTCAAGTCGCCAGCGTCAGCGGGACCTTGGCCGAAGGCGGACTGGTCTGCGCCGGCGCCCGGCGCCGGGTCGGCAGGTCCTGCAGGGCGCAGTGGATCGTGTCGAGCACCGCTTCGATCGGGATGTCGAGCATGCAGCGGCCGCGCGGGCTGGCGATGCAGCCGGTTCGCTGCATGGCGGTGAAGCAACGCGACATGCAGTGCAGGCACGGCAGGCCGTCGGCCTGCACCGGGTAGACCTTCGCGCCGGGATGGACGAAACGCTGCGGATTGGCGAGCGAGAACAACGTCACGCACGGCAGTCCCGCGGCCTGTGCGTAGTGGAACGGGCCCGAGTTGTTGCCGAGGAACAGGTCGCAGGTGGTCATCACGGCCGCGGTCTCGCGCATCGTCAGCTGCCCGACCAGGTCGGTGCCGATGCCGAGGTGGTTCTGCGAGCCGATCGAGATGACCTCGGCGCCGGCGTGCTGCAGGATCAGCGCGACGTGCTGCCAGCGTTCGACCGGCCAGTGGCGCAGCGGATCCAGGAAGTCGGCGCACAGCGCGATGCGTGGCTTGCGTTCGGGCAGCTCGATGCGGTCGAGCACCGCGAAGTCGCCGGGCAGCAGGTAGAGGTGCGGCTTGCGATCGATCGGCGTGACGCCGGCGTAGCTGCACATGTGGTCGATCAGGCTCGGCAGCGCCTCGAGCTTCGCGTACTCCTCGGCCGCCATGCAGGTGAACAGCTTGACCTCGACGGTCAGGTCGAAGCGCTGGTCCGCGGTCGCCATGCCGGCGACCAGCGGGTTGTGGAGGACGTTGCCGACCTTGCCGCGGAGCCAGATCTGCGCGTCGGGGCCGTGTTGCTCGACCAGGCCGAGCACCATCGGGTCGCTGCACAGCAGATCGCCGAGGCCCCAAGGGCCCTGGTAGTCGACGAGGATCTCCATGTCAGACCGGGACGGGCTGCGCGGTGCGGGCGGCCGGTTCGGGCGTCAGCGCGGCGAGCGCCTGCTGGATCCGGGCGACCTGCGGCGCCGGCACGTGGCGGAGGATCGTCTGCATGACGCTGTCGACGAGGTCCAGTTCGCGGGCGACGACCAGCGCGCTGCCGACGGTCTCGGTGCGCGTGACGCCGCGTTCGATCGCGTGCAGCAGCGCGGCGAGCGCCTGCTTCTTCTTGCCGGTCTCGTAGAGCGTGACGCCGAGATCCGCCCAGGTCTCGCCGTCGTCGCTGCCGGCGTCGCGTTGCTTGCCGATCGCCGCGAGCAACGCGAACTCGGCCTCGGCGTGGTCGCCCTGGGCGAAGTAGCGGCGCGCGACGTCGCGGATCGCGGCCGGCTCCATCCACTGCAGGTAGACGCGCGCGTCGTTGGCCGTGCGGCGGAAGACGTTGCCCTCGCGGTCGCGGAACGCGCCGTGGCCGGAGTTCTCGTGGCACGGATCGCAGTAGCCGAAGTCGCTGCAGGCGAAGAACTCGCCCATCTTCGGCAGCGGTCGGCAGGCGTCGATCGCCGTGACGTTGCCGAACGCGTGCTTGCGCTCGGTCAGGTGGTACTGGCAGTTGAAGACGTTGCCCTCGGGATCGATGTTGACCCAGGCACTGGTGCAGTCGATGCGGAACTTGTGGTCGCGGTTGAATGCCTCGCCCATGTGTGTGCCGCGGAACTCGTTGAACTGGTAGACCAGGCCGCGGCGGTCGGCGAGTTCGACGAGTTGGCGCAGGTTGCGGTCGTGCTCGTCATCGCGGAAGTGCGGGAAGCGCTCGAGGTTGACCATCGAGAAGGTCGGCGCCTCGACCAGCCCCGAGTCGCGCAGCCGTTCGGCCTGGTCGAGCCAGCGCTGCGGCGCCATGAACTTCGGGTGGTAGGTGTGGAAGCTGGTCTTGAACACCTTGCCGTGCGCGCGCATCTCGGCGGCCACCGCGTCGATGTCGAAGGTCAGGTTCGAGGTCAGGTCGAGCGCGTAACCTTCGAGCCGGCTGGCGATGAACGCGAAGTCCTTGTGCAGCGACGGCTCGCCGCCGGTCAGGATCAACGGGTGCTTCGGCCGCACCGGGAAGCCGTTCAGCGCGTCGACCCACTGCCGGCCGGTCAGCTCCTGGTAGCGACCCCACGGCTTGCGCCGCTGGCCCGGCACCATCTTGGGCTTCTGGATGCAGTAGTCGCAGGCGAAGTTGCAGCGCGCCGTCAGGTACGCGACCCACACATGGATCTCGGGCGTGGGCAGCGGAAACGGGGCGTTCTCGGCCATGGGGTGGGGGATTCGCTCGTCCCGGTCATCGACCCGCACGCGGCGCACGCTTGAGGTATTCGACCCCCTCAGGCCGGCGCCGGACCGGGGCCGTTGAACGCGAAGTAGCCGTCCCAGGCGCGGTCGAGCGCGGCCTTCGCCTGGGCCAGCGACAGGGCGCGCCAGCGATCGCCGTCGCGCGCCACCAGGCCGAGCCGCACGAGCTTCGTCGCGGCGTCGGCGATGTCGAAATCGACGTCGACGCCGCGCTGCGCGAGCCACGCTTCGACGCCGCGGTCGACCTCGTTGCCGGTCAACGGCTGCGCCGCCGTCAGCAGGAACCAGTAGGCCAGCAGGGCCTCCTTGGTCTCCTCCTCCTCGGCGTCGTCGAGCAGTCGGTGCAGCACGCCGGCGTTGTTGTCGAGGCTCTTGA
This sequence comes from uncultured candidatus Brocadiaceae bacterium, assembly GCA_964392555.1. GTDB lineage: Bacteria > Planctomycetota > UBA1135 > UBA1135 > UBA2386 > CAYMRG01. The sequence goes on along the minus strand of CAYMRG010000026.1, from coordinate 11,480 downwards.
AGTAGAGATTCTCGGTCAGCGCCTTCAGGAAGCGGATCTTGCGGGTGCGGAAGCGGCCGACCTGCTGCCAGACGTAGCCACCGAGCGTCGCGAGGCCGACGCCGAGCGCCACCAGCTTGGTCTGGTCGAGGACGACCTCCTCGCGGCGCAGGCCGAGCCAGAACGCGAGCAGGGCGCCGACCAGCAGCAGCGTGCCGAGCAGCTTGTTCACCAGCACCGCCACGCCGCTGACGATCGCCGGCACGCCGATCATCAGCATGTCGACCGGCTTCATGCGGACCTCGGTGTTGGGGAACAGCATCTCGAGATCGGCTGCCGGCACGCTGCGGAACAGCTTCAGCACCGTGGTGCCCGGCGCGAACGGCAACCGCTTGCGGCCGCGGGCGGCGAAGTGGTCCGCGTCGCGGAAGCGCAGCAGCAGGACGACGCGGTGGTACTCGACGAACACCACCTGGCGCTTGCGCAGCCCGCCCCACGAGCGGATGGTCTCGCGGCGTTCGGTCGCGCCGCGGCGATAGAGCAGCAACTGCGCGAAGTCGTCGAAGTCGATCGCCAGGCGGACGCGGAACAGCGACTCGCCGCGCAGCGACGACGCGAGCATCGCCTGGGGGATCGACTCGTAGTTGGCCGCGTGCAGCAGGGCCGCCAGCCCGGAGAACAGCTCCGTCTGCCGTTGCTCGAGCTCGGCTGCGTCCGGTTCGGCGACCTCGACGGCGTCGCGGTCCGGATCGAACGGCGCATGGCTCTGCTTCAGCTCTTCGAGCCGGGCGTGGTACTCGTAGTGGAAGACGCTCTGCAGGATCCGCGCGAAGTCCTGGAACGCCGCGCGGTCGCCGTCCGGCAGGCGCGGGTCGGCCGCACACAGCGCGACGAGATCGGCCCGGCGCAGCGGCAGGTAGTGGTCGCGGGCATCGGACATCGCGGGCGGTTCGGTTCGGCTGGCGGGCGAAGGAGTGTAGCGGTGGCGGTGCGCGGCTGCGAAGATCGTGACATGCGGATCGCGACCGTCGTCGGCAGCCTGCAGCAAGGCTCCGCCAACCGTGCGCTCGCGGCGCGGTTCGGTGCCCTGGCCCCGCCGGGCGTCGAGGTGGTGCCGGCGATCGCGCTCGACGAGATGCCGTTCTACAGCGCGGATCGCGATGTCGCGCCGCCACCGGCCGCGGTTGCCACCTGGCGCGCCCAGCTCGCCGCCGCCGACGGCGTGGTGTTCGTCAGCCCGGAATACGGGCACAACGTCAGCGGCGTCCTGAAGAACGCGCTCGACTGGATCGTCGGTTCGGGCGAGCTGGTCGGCAAACCGGTGGTCGCGACCTGCGCGGCGCCGGGCAAGGGGCGCGGCCTGTTGGGCCTCGCCAGCCTGGTCACGACGTTGCGCGCGATCGACGCGATCGTCGTCTGGAGCCACCCGATCGTCGTGACGAAGCAGGCGCGCGACGAGCGCGGCGCGATCGTCGACGCGGCGGTCGGTGCGGAGGTCGCCGACGTGTTCGAGCGGCTGCGGCGGACGATCAGCCGGCCGGCGTGACCGGCGGTGGGAACGGGCCACGGTGCGCCGTGAGGTCGACGAGCACGCGTCGCCCGCGGTGCTTGGCAAGCCGTGGCACGGCCGCGAGCAGCTCGCCGTCGGCGACCACTTCGCGTCGGTTCGCGACCGGGAAGCCCGCGGCCGCGAGGGCGGCGACGAGCGTCGCCACCGGGTGCGCGAAGCTCGTGAAGCGGTGTTCGACCCCGTCGCGCACGAAGTGCGCGCCGGTGCCCGAGGCGATGAGGTCGGGATGGATCTCGAGCACGCGCAGGACGGCGCCCGGGGCGGCGAGCCGCGCGGCCTCGCGGCAGAGCGGCGCGACGTCCGGCAGGTGTTCGAGCACCAGCGCGACCAGCAGACGGTCGCAGCAACCCGCCGGCAGGCCGGTGGCGGTGACGTCGGCCGTGTGCCAGTGCACGCGCGGGTCGCGGCAGGCCCGCGTGGCCACCGCCAGCATGCCGGTCGACCCATCGACACCGGTGAACCGGGCCGCACCGCCGGCGAGCGCCAGCGCGGCATGCCGCCCGGTGCCGCTGCCGAGTTCGACGAGATGCCGGCCGGCGACGTCGAGCGGGTCGGTGCGCAGCGCCCAGGCGGTGGCGGTGACCATCGGGTTGTCGGTGGCGTCGTAGCCTTCGGCCCAGCGGTCGTAGCCGGCCAGCGTCGCGTCGGCGGGGATGCCCAGGGCGGGTCGCGAATCGGGGACGGCAGCGGCGGGGTCGACGGAAGCGGCAGGCGGGCGGGGACGATCGGACATGGCGGGCTCCTCGGAACTGCGCGCGGACCCCGGCGCGGGGAGCAAGTAACGTCCGCCAGACGTGCGTCGATGGTAGCTGCAGCAGGCGCGTCAGGCGCCGAACTGCCGCAGGTGGTGGTCGAGGTGGCGCCACTGCAGCGCCTGCCATTCGTCGGCGGTCAGCGGGCCGAAGAACGGGTGCGGGTCCTTGCACAGCCCGGCCGGCCCGCCGCGGCCGAAGCGTTCGACGAGCGCGCGCAGCGCGGCGTGTTCGTCGGCGAACCGGCGCGCGTCGACGATGCGGAACTGCGGTGCGGTCGGCATGCCGGGCTTCCAGGCCTTGGGTCCGAGGAGCTGGCGCTTCGCCATGCGGCCGAACAGGCGGCCGACCAGGCTGCGCTTGAGCTGCAGCTCGCCGAGTGCCACGCGCAGTGGCTGCTGGCAGTGGGCGAGCATCTGCGCCACGTCCATCTTGCCCCACTGCCGCGCGCTGTCGGGCCGCAGCGCGTCGAGGCGCGCCAGCAGCCGTGCGAGGCCCGCCGGCGTGAACAGCGAATCGTCCGCCCAGGTCACAGCCGGAACGCTTCGTCGGTGGGACGGCAGACGCGCTTCAGATGCAGCGGGCGGCGCAGGCGGCCGGGGCCGTGCCCATCGGCCGGCCGCGTCTTCGCGAGCCACTCCTCGAACACCGCCATCGACTTCGCCGTGTCGACGTAGACGTCGCCGTAGCGGTCACCCGGCTCGGCCGGCGTGACCGTGACCTTCTGGTGCCAGCAGTGCATGCCGGAGATCGGGTCGGGCTGCACCGGGAAGGTCATGTTCTGGTGCACGCCGCCGCTGCTCCACCAGACCTTCTCGCTGTCCTTGTCCGGGCTCGCGAACGCACCGACCGGCTTCGTCCGGCGCATCAGCCACGCGGTCGGCGTGACCTTGCGCAGGTCGACGTCGTGGAGCTGCCAGTGGTTGCCCGCGACCTGGTCGCCGCGCACCGTCCAGCGACCCATGTGGTGGCTGCAGGCGACCACGCCGGGGCGCACGCCCTCGGTGACCCAGACGGCGTTGACGTAGTAGCCGATCCGCGTCGTGATGCGCACGAGGTCACCCATCTGCAGGCCGAGGCGTTGCGCGTCCTGCGGGTGGATCCACACCGGGTTGGTGTTCGACAGCTCGGTCAGCCACTTGCTGTTCGCGGAGCGCGTGTGGATCAGCGTCGGCAGGCGGAACGTCGGCACCAGCGCCATCTCGTTCTTGCTGCGATCGAGGAAGCGCTCGTCGATGTGGCTCGGCAGGTAGGTCGGTGTCGCGTGCTCGGGCCAGCCCCATTCGGCCATCGTCGGCGAGTAGAGCTCGAGCTTCTTCGACGGCGTGGGGAAGCCGACGCAGGCGCGGCCGCCGGCGAGCACGCCGGCGAGTTTGCCGTCCTTGCGGACGACGCCGCGCCGTTCGTCAACCTCGTAGTCGCCCTTCGGCAGCGGCGCCCGGTGCGTCTCGTAGATCTGGTCCTGGACGAGGAAGCAGCCGTGCCGCTGCATGTACTCGAGCGGCGACAGGCCTTCCTTGGCGGCGGCTTCAGGCAGCCCGGGCACCGAGTTCTCGAAGATCCAGCGGTAGTACTCGGTGACCGTGATGCGCTCGCCGGGCCGGTAGGGCGACTCGAAGTGCTTGCGGATGCCGAGCGACCCATCGGGATCGACATGCCAGCTCAGCGCGATCCAGAACTCGTCCTCCTCCCAGACCTCGCCTGGATTGACCTCCCAGGTCCACGTCACCGGCTTGCCCTGGCGCTCGGCGAGCACGCGGTGCACCGGCTGGCGGAAGCCGATCCAGGTCGCGGCGTGCGTCTCCTGCGACATCAGGTCGTGGCGCTCGGTCGCGTGGCCCATCGGCAGCACGAAGTCGGCCCAGCGCGCGGTCTCGTTCCAGGTCGGCGTCAGCGCCGCGTGGCAGCCGACCGCCTGTTCGTCCGAAAGCACGTCGATCCACATCGCGCCGTCGGGGTTGGTCCAGACCGGGTTGTAGACGCGCGTGAAGTAGGTGTCGAGGCGGCCGCGGCCGCTGCGGATCAGGTGCGGCAGCAGGAAGCTCAGCTCGTGGTGGGCGAGCGGCCATTCCTTGGGGTAGAGCAATTCGCTCCAGACGTCCTGCGGGCGCGGCTTGCTGAACGGCGCCGGCACGAACTTGTTGGTGCCCGAGCCGGCGGTGCCGCCGACCGTGGCGACGGCGCCGACCAGCACCGAGACGAACTGCAGGTTGCGCGCGGTCGCCCAGCCGCCTTCGTTGCCGGCGGCGGTGTTGCGCCAGACGTGCGACGCGAACGCGCTGCCGGCCGCGCCGATCTCGCGCGCGACCTGCTCGACGACGTGCGCGTCGAGGCCACAGACCTCGGCGACGCGCTCCGGCGTGGCGAACGCGTAGTCGTCGGCGAGGTCCTGGCGGAACTGCGCGAACTCGAGCGCGCGGCCCTGCGCCTCCTGGTAGGCCTGCCAATCGACCCACTCGCGGACGAAGTCCCAGTCGACCAGGTCGTCGCGCAGCAGCACGTGGGCGAAGCCGAGCAACATCATCGGCTCGGTACCCGGGCGCGGCGCGAGCCAGTAGTCGGCCATGCTCGCGGTGTTGGACAGGCGGATGTCGCAGACCGCGAGCTTCGCGCCGGCCATCTTCGCGTCGATGATGCGCTGCGCGTGCGGGTTGAAGTAGTGGCCGGTCTCGAGGTGGGCCGAGATCAGCAGCGTGAACTTGGCGTTCGCGTAGTCCGGCGACGGCCGGTCGTAGCCGCTCCACAGCGTGTAGCCCAGGCGTGCCGCGGCGCTGCAGACGTTGGTGTGCGAGTTGTGGCCGTCGACGCCCCACGCCTGCAGGACGCGCTCGACGTAGCCGTCGTGGCCGGGGCGGCCGACGTGGTACATCACCTCGGTCTTGCGTCCCTCGACGATCGCCGTGCGGATCCGCGCGCCGAGCGTCTGCAGCACCTCGTCCCAGGTGGTGCGCTCGAACCGACCGCTGCCGCGCGCGCCGACGCGCTTCATCGGGTAGAGGATGCGCTCGGGGTCGTGGACCTGGTTGATCGTCGCCGGGCCCTTCGCGCAGTTACGGCCGCGCGAACCCGGGTGGTAGGGGTTGCCCTCGACCTTGCGGATCACGCCATCCTTCTGGTCGACGTAGGCGACCAGGCCGCAGGCGGCTTCGCAGTTGAAGCAGATCGTCGGCACCAGCGAGAACCGGCGCTCGACGCGGTTCGGCCACGCCTTGCCATCGAGCTCCCGCCAGTCGTCCCACTGGTCCGGTGGCGGGAAGTTCGCGAGCGGGGTCGTGCGCAGCGAGGCTTGGTCCATCGTGCCGCGAAGGTAGCGGTGGCGCGTCGCCCCTCAACGGGGAACTGGTTTGCGGTGTGGCGCGAAAGGGAACCGGAAGAAAATGTGCCACGTCGAACCCGGGTGCGCCGCATCCCTCGGCGCAGGCGCTACCCTTCTTGGTCGAAACGCGACTCGGAAGGGGCGCGTGCCTTGCTTGCCCGAGTCAGGGCGAGAGTCTTTCTCCGCAACTTCAAAGAACATGCGAATCTTCAGCCTGCTCCCGGCCATTGCACTGGCCGCCTCCCTCGCTGCTCAGTCACCGCTGAGCCTGCCGTTCAACACCAACAACGGCCTCTCCGGCACCGCGGGTGTCTTCTTCGACCTGAACGTGACCGAGCCCACCGGCATCACGATCACGACCATCGACGTCAACACCTTCGCCACGGCCGGCACGGTCGGCACGGTCGAGGTCTACACGACGCCGACGACCTACGTCGGTGTCGAGACCAACGCCGCCGCGTGGACGCTGGGTGACTCGGGTGGCGTGATCGCCGCCGGCACCAACGTTCCGGCGCCGGTCTGCCTCGCCAACGGCGGCGTGTTCCTCGCCCAGGGCAGCTACGGCATCTGCCTGCGCCACACGGTGGTCGGCGTTCGCTACACGAACAGCGCCGGCACGGTGACCGCATCGACCGCCGAGGTGGCGTTCGCCGGTGGCAAGAGCGCGACGATGACGACGGCGTTCACCAGCACGCCGATCACCAACCGTATCTTCAACGGCAACATCTACTACAACATCGGTGCGGTCCCCGGTGGCACCTGCCCGCCGTTCGCCACCAAGACGCTGTTCGGCACCGGCTGCTACCCGGCGACCGGCGACTCGTGGTACGAGAACTTCCCGCAGCTGACGAACTTCGACATGGCCGGCACCGCTGGCAACGAGTTCGTGCTCGTCGCGACGCCGATCGGTGCGGCCGGCTACGCCGTGGCCCAGGGCACCCCGGCCTGGTACACCCCGACCGGTACGCAGGTCCTCAGCAACGCCACCACGCCGGCGGCCATGACCGATGACACGATGAGCGGCCCGCAGACGCTGCCGTTCTCGTTCACGTTCCCGGGCAACCCGACCGGTGTGACCGTGATGCACGCGACCACGAACGGCTTCGTGCACCTCGGCCCGACGACGCTGACGACTGGTGACTTCACGCCGACGGCCGCGGAGATGCACACGCTGCAGCCGCGCCTCTTCGCGCTGTGGGCCGACTGGCAGGCGGCGACCAACGTCACCACCAACCCGGCGAGCGGTGTCTACTTCGACGTCGACCCGTCGAACCAGACCGTCTACTTCACCTGGCTGGACGTCGCCGACCGCCGCGGTCAGGTGCCGGTTGCCGGCGCGACGTCGATCAACTTCCAGGTCGCGATCAACAGCAACGGCACCGTCGAGTACCGCTACCGCAACATGGTCCCGGCCGCGACCGGCACGGGCGCCGTGATGGTCGGCTTCAGCAAGGGCAACCTCAACGTCACCGGCGGCCCGACCTCGGTCGACACCG
>CAYMRG010000026.1:0-4357 GCA_964392555.1 uncultured candidatus Brocadiaceae bacterium | reverse complement strand
CCTCCGCCAGCGCCGTCACGCTGGCGCGCAGCGTCCGGAGCCGCTTGCGGACCCCGGAGACGGACAACCCGACCGCGTCCGCGACCTCCTCGAGCGTCATCCCGTCGAGCAGGTGCATCACCGCGATCGTGCCGGTCGACACCGGCTCGCGCGACATCACCGCCTCGGTGCCGTTCGTCACGAACGGTCCGGACAGCCGGCCGCTCGCGCTGGACAGCAACACGCCGCGCCTCGGCCTGAACTGGACGCTGACGACGACGGGCGTCGACCCGCTGTCGCCGATCACGATCACGTTCTTCGGCACGGCGATGCTGAACCCGGGCGTCGACCTCGGCTTCCTCGGCGCCGCGGGCTGCAACGCCCACGTGCTCGGCCTGGTCGGCGACATCACCAGCACGGTGGCGAGCGGCAGCTCGACGACCACGCTGGCGATCCCGAGCAACCCGGTGTTCGCCGGCCTGCTGCTGGACTGCCAGTCGGTCTGCTTCACGCTGAAGAACTCGCTCGGTCTGCTGACCTCGAACGGCGTCGAAGGCTCGATCGGCCTCTGATCCGTTCCTGAGCTGGCCGAAAGGCCTGCGCGGCCTCGCCACCTGTGGGTGGCGGGGCCGTTTCGTGTACCGTCTCGCCGCCGATGGCCACCTTGCCGCTCTCGACCACCCCGCGTGCCCTGCCGCGCTGGCTGCCGTTCGTGCTCACCCTTGCCGCGTTGCTGGCGATCGCCTGGTGGCGGATCGGCGGCCTGGGCTTCGTCTGGGACGACGACGACTACGTGACCGAGAACCCGGTGCTGCGCGACGCGACGCCGTGGCGGATCTGGTTCGAGCCCCGGTCGCTGCCGCAGTACTACCCGCTGGTCCACACGACCTTCTGGCTCGAGTACCACCTCTGGGGCCTGTCGCCGCTCGGCTACCACCTGGTCAACGTCGCGCTGCACGCGGTCGCGGCCTGGTCGTTCTGGCGCCTGCTGCTGCGTCTCGCCGTGCCGGGGGCGATGTTCGCCGCGCTGTGGTTCGCCGTGCACCCGATGCACGTCGAGTCGGTCGCCTGGGTGACCGAGCGCAAGAACGTGCTGTCCCTGGCGCTGGCCCTGGCCGCGGCGCACGGTTGGCTGACGTGGCACGACGAGCGTCGGCGCGGCGCCTACCTGCTCGCGTCGCTGGCGTTCGTCGGCGCCCTGCTCGCCAAGACCGTCGTCGCCACCGTGCCGCCGGCCTTGGCCGTGCTGCTCTGGTGGCGCGACGGACGCGTGGCGGGGCGTGCCTGGCGGGGGCTCGCGCCATGGCTGTTGGTCGGCGCCACGCTCGGCTGGGTCACGGCCCACCTCGAGGCGACGTTGGTCGGCGGCAGCGGCACGCCGTGGCAACTGGTCGGCAGCGAACGCATCGAAGTCGCCGGCCGCGCGGTCTGGTTCTACGCGGCGCGGATCGTCTGGCCGTTCGGCACCTGCTTCAACTACCCGCGCTGGCAGCTCGGCACGAGTCCGTTCGCCGCCTGGGGGCCGGCGCTCGGCGTGCTCGCCACGCTGGCCCTGGCGTGGTCGCTGCGGTCGCGCCTGGGCCGCGGGCCGCTCGCCGTCGCGCTGCTGTTCGTCGGCATGCTGACGCCCGCGCTCGGCTTCTTCGACGTGTTCCCGTTCCGCTATTCGTTCGTCGCCGACCACTTCGCCTACCACGCGAGTCTCGCCGCCCTGGCTGGCATCGCCGCGTTGGGCGCCCGCTGGGCGCGGCCGGTCACGCGCGGCCTGGCCGCGGTGGTGCTGACGGTGAGCGTGTGGTTGACGCAGTCGCTGGCCGGCGAGTACCGCGATTTCGCGACGCTGTTCGAGGTCACGCTGGCGCGCAATCCGCGGTCGGCGTTGGCCTTGGCCAACCTCGGCACGCTGGCCAACCAGCGCGGCGATGCCGCGAACGCCAAGGATCTGCTCGATCGCTGCCTGCAGGTCGATCCGTCCAACCACGAGGCGATGGTCAACCTCGGCGCGCTGGCCCATCGCGCCGGCGACCGGCCGGCGGCGCGCGCCTGGTACGACCGGGCCCTGGCCCTGAAGCCCGACGACATCCACGCGCGCAACAACCTGGCGGTGTGGCTGATCGAGGGCGGGGACGCGGCCGCGGCGCTGCCGCTCGCGCAAGGCGCGGTGGCGACCGCACCCGACTTCGTCAGCGGCCATGCGACGCTGGCGTGGGCGCTGTGCGAGCTGCGGCGTTGGCGCGACGCGCTGCCCGAACTCGACTTCGTGCTGCGCCGACAGCCCGCCGACTACGCGACGCGCCGGCGCGCGGTCGCGTGCCTGTGGGCACTCGGCGAGGACCGGCAGGCGGCCGGCAACGCGCTGCTGTGGTTCCGCCAGCAGCCGAACGACGGCGAGGCCCGTCGGGAGGCTGGCCGTGGGCTGGCACGGGTGCTCGCGGCGGGCCCGGCCGCGAACACGGCGCGCGACGCGGCCGTGATCTGCGAGAAGGCCGGCGTGGACCTGTCGGCGCTGCGCGACGAACTGGTCGCGGCGCTCGACGCAGCGGGAGCTACGGCCCACGCGGCCGCGCTGCGGCCGTAGCCTTCGCCCGGGCGTCGGCGCCGCGCGCCGCCGCGCCGGCGGCGGCCAGGGGACCCTGTCAGTGCTCGGAATGGCGCAGGGCCATGTGGTCCTGCAGGCGCTCGTAGGCGGTCTTCTCGCGGTGCGGGTACTGGTGGTAGAGCGACTTCAGCACGCAGCCGCGCGAGACGAGCCCGAGCAGCCGGCCATGGTGGTCGACGACCGGCAGCCGGCGGATCGAGTTGTCGCGGAAGCAGGAGGCCAGCTCGTAGAGATCGGACGCGGCCCCGACGACGTCGAAGTCGCGGCGCATGTGCTGGGCGACCGCGCCCGGCGGCTCGTCCTCGTAGTGTGCCGCGGCGATCGCGGTCAGCGCATCGCGCTCGCTGAAGACGCCGACGAGTCGGCCGTCGCTGACGACCGGTGCGCCGGAGATGCCCCGCTGCAGCAGTTCCCTGACGGCGTCGAGAACCGGCGTTTCGGGGCGGAGGACGAAGACGTTCCGTTGCATGACGTGCTCGGCCGTGAGCACGGTTCGGCTCGTGTCCATCCCGGGATGGTAGACCTGCACGGCCGGGCCGGACAGGGGGGCTCCTGCGGCGGCGCCGGTGGCAACGGGGATCAGGACAGCGGCGGCAACTGGCCGGCGCGGACGTAGGCGCGTTCGTAGAGGAACAGGCCGAGCCAGCCGAGCACCGCGCACAGCGCGAGCGAGACCGGATGGGCGCCGCTGGCGGTCAGCAGCGCGCCGAGCAGGCCGGTCGCGGTCGTGATCGCCATGCCGGCGTGGAACGCCGACAGGCGCGTGCCCGGCCACGCGGGCACGGTCGGCAGCAAGGCGGCGGCGAGGCGGGCGTTGTGCGTGGTGTGGTGGCCGAAGCGTTCGGCGAAGCCGAGCGCATGGTGGCCGAGCATGGCGATCGCCACCGCGATCGCGAGCTTCTCGTCCGGCACGAACGGCAGCAGCGCGGCGCCGCCGACGCCGAGCGCCTGCACCAGCAGGTGCGGCAACAGCGTCCGCGTGTGCTGCCACAGGTCGCGGCCTTCGCACTGCGCGAACAGGAACGCCGTGTAGGCGGCCGCCGCCGAGCCGCCGACCAGGTTGGTCCAGCGCAGGCCGTCGGCGAGCCCGCCGAAGCCGAGCAGCCGCGCCGCCAGCGACGCCGTGGTCACGGCGCCGAACGCCATCAGCACCCAGGCGCCCTTGACCAACCAGCTGCGGGTGTTGGGCCGCAGCACGATCGACAGGAACTGCTTCGGCCGCTTGAGGTCGACGACCAGCAGCACGTTGGTCAGCGCGAGGAACACCAGCGCCAGCACCTCGGGCGCGTAGTCGCGCATCGGGGTCGGCGCGCCCGGCATGAACGCGACGAACGGCGCCCACAGCGCGGCGCCGGCGGCGATGCCCTTCGTCACCAGGTAGGCGGCGACCTTCCAGCCCCAATGGACCTTGTGGTCGACGTCGAGCGCGACGCGCGCGTCGGCGCGCTGCAGCGCCTCGCGATCGGCGGCCGGCAGCGGCGCCGGCGGGAAGCGGCGATCGCTCCAGAGGTACATCGGTTCCTCGCGCGCGGTGCCGGGCTCGAGCGAGGCGGCGTGTGCGCCGAGGTAGAAGACGTTCGGGCCGGTGCCCTGTTCGGCGCGCCGCACCGTGGCGCCCGGGACCTCGGCGAGGATCCTGCTCGCGGGGCTCTGCGGGTCGTGCAGGTCGCCGCTGATGATCGCGGTCTCGGGGCAGACCACTTCGCAGGCCGGCTTGAGGCCCTGCTCGACGCGGTGGGCGCAGAAGTGGCACTTCTCGGCGCCGCCGGTCGACTCGTT
>CAYMRG010000025.1:0-19257 GCA_964392555.1 uncultured candidatus Brocadiaceae bacterium | reverse complement strand
CGAGGTGCGCACGCTGCTCGCGAAGTTCGGCCTCAGGTCCGACCACGTGCACCGGACGTCGTCGTCGCTGTCGCCGGGCGAGCGCACCCGTGCCGCGCTCGCGCTGCTGCAGGCGCGCGGCGTCAACCTGCTGGTGCTCGACGAGCCGACCAACCACCTCGATCTCGAGGCGATCGAACAGCTCGAACTGGCGCTCGATGCGTTCGACGGCACGCTGCTGCTGGTCACGCACGACCGCCGCATGCTGGATACGGTCCGCCTGACGCGGCGGTGGCACGTCGAGGCCGGCGCCGTCACCGAGATCGCGGCCGAGTGAGCGCCGGCAGAGCGGTCGTCGGCAACGTGGGCGTCGGCAAATCGGGCGTCTGGCGCTTCGCGACGGCGCATCTATGATGCCTCGCTCGAGGAGACCATGCTCCTATCTCGTTTCGCCCTCGGTGCCGGCCTGACCACGGGAATCGGCACGGTCCGGTTCTGCGTCATCGTTGCCGCCATGCCGCTCGGCGCGATCGCGACCCCGACCCGGTTCGCCGTGTGGTGACGGGCCGCGAACCTGTTCGCGACGCCGCGGGCACCTGGTCGGCCACCGAACCGTCGCTGCGGCGCATCCTGTTCGCGGCGCTCGCCGTCGTCGTCGTGGTCGTCGCCGGGTCGATGTTGATCCCGGCGCTGCTGCAGGAACGGCGCAACGAACGCCACCTCGCGGCCGAGATCGTCCACGGCATCCAGCAGCAGGTCGTCGCCGAAGCGCGGCAGTCGATGGCCCCGCTCGACCACCAGGTGCGAATCGACCTCGACCGCATCCGTGCCGGCCAGTTGCCGCGCGGGCACACGAAGGAGCTGAAGGACGTGCTGCTGCCGACGCTGCGCAACCTGCGCGGCGTCGAATCGATGATGGTCGGCGACGACACCGGCTACCAGCTGCTGCTGATGCATTGGACGCCGGCGGCCGCCGCGTCGCCGCTGTTGGCCGGTCGGCAGGGCTTGCCGCAGCCGGTGCCGGGGCGGCGGCAGTACTTCACCCGCGAGTACCGGCTCGCGGAGTGGGGCAAGACGAGCAAGTGGCAGCTGTGGGATCCGAGCGGCCAGGCGGTCGAGGCCAGCTGGGAGGTGGAGCTGCCGGACTACGATCCGCGGCAGCGTCCCTGGTTGCGTGCCGCGCTCGACCGCCTGGCCGTGATCGAAGCCTCCGGCTCGCCGGAAAGCGTGTCCCCCGTCGTGTGGACGGACGTCTATGCGCTGTTCACGACCAAGGTGCCCGGCCTGTCCGTGTCGGGTGCGGCGCGCGCGCCGGACGGTCGTCCCCTGGTCGTCGCGTACGACCTCGAGCTCGACGACCTGTGCACGTTCACCCAGGGGCTCGAACCCATGTCGCACGGGTGCGTGTTCCTGTGCACGGGGCGCGGCGAGATGATCGCCCTGCCGCGCGACCCGCGCTTCGCGGATTCCGCCGAGCGACGCGCGAACCTGATGAAGCCGATCGGCGAACTCGGCATCGCGCCGCTCGCCGAGTGGGAGCGGCACTGGCGTCGGCGCGGCGGCGAACTCGACCGCGAGTTCATGTTCGAGGCCGATGCCGATAGCTGGTGGGGGGCCTGGCAGCCGTTCCCGCTCGGCAACAACGAACAGCTCTGGCTCGGCGTGGTCGTGCCGCGGCGCGACCTGACGCAGCTCGTCGGCTACGACCGCAGCAGCTACATCGTGCTGGTGATCGCCGCGTTCGCCGCGGCGCTGCTGCTGGCCAACTGGTTCTCGTGGCTGATCGCCCGGCCGCTGCACCAGGTCGTCACCCTCAGCCGGCGGATCGGCGCGATGGACCTGACCGACGAGCCGCCGCCACAGTCGCGCATCGTCGAGCTGCAGCTGCTGATCGAGGCGCTGGTGACGATGCGCAGCGAGCTGCGCGAACACATCGCCGCGCGCGAACGCAGCGCCGAGGCGATCGCCGGCCACGAGGCGCGGTTCCGCACGATGTTCGACCTGGCCGCGGTCGGCCTGGTGCTCGCCGAGACCGACGGCCGCATGCTCGCGGTCAACGACGAGTTCTGCCGCATGGTCGGCTACTCGCCGGCGGCGCTCGCCGACCTGCGCATCGTCGACATCACCTGGCCCGAGGATCGCGACGCCGACCTGGCGCGGATCCGCGGGTTCCTCGACCGTTCGCGGCCCGACGAGACCCTGCTCTGGCAGAAGCGGCTGCGTCACCGCGATGGCCACGTCGTGCTGTCCCAGACCGGCGTGCGCGTGCTGCCGCGGGCGAACGGCGGCGGCCGCAACCTGGTCATCACGTTCGACGACGTCACCGAGCGCGTCAGCCTCGAGCAGCAGCTGCGCCAGTCGCAGCGGCTGGAGGCCGTCGGCCGCCTCGCCGGTGGTGTCGCCCACGACTTCAACAACCTGCTGACAGTGATCCTCGGTCACCTCGCCATCGCCCGCCGCAGCCTGCCCAACCACGGTGCGGTCCTGGCGGAACTCAGCGCGGCGGAGCACGCCGTCAGCAATGGCGCCGATCTCGTGCGGCAGCTGCTGACGTTCGCGCGGCGTGACCATCCCGTGCCGCGCGTCGTCGACGTCGGCGAGCGGCTGCTGCGCGGTCAGCACCTCGTGCGCCGGCTGCTGCGCGAGGACATCCACCTGGTCATGCAGGTGGATCACGGCCCGCACCCGGTGCTGATCGATCCGACGCAGCTGCAACAGGTCGTCGTGAACCTCGTCCTGAACAGCCGCGACGCGATCGCCGGCAGCGGCACGGTGGCGATCACCGTCGATCGGCGCGAACGCGAGGGACGGCCGTACGTCGAACTGGTCGTGCGCGACGACGGCGCCGGCATGGGCGAGGAGGTGCTCGCCCACGCGTTCGATCCGTTCTACTCGACCAAGCCGACCAACCAGGGCAGCGGGCTCGGCCTGGCCTCGTGTCTGGCGATCGTCGAACAGGCGGGCGGCAAGATCGCCATCGCGAGCACGATCGGCGCGGGCACCACGGTCACGATCCTGCTGCCGGCGTCCGCGGAGGCCGCCGTCGTGGAGCCGGCGCAGCGTTCGCCGGCCGCGGGCGGCGGCGAGACGATCCTGTTCGTCGAGGACGAGCCGGCGATCCGCAAGGTCACCGAACGGGCGCTGCGGGCCAGCGGCTACCGCGTGTTCAGCAGCGCCAGCGCCGACGAGGCCCTGCGGGTGATGGCGGATCGGCCGCGCATCGACCTGCTGCTGACCGACGTCGTGATGCCGGGCATGAACGGCGGCGAGCTGGCGCGCCGGCTGTGCCGCGAGCTGCCCGGCATGCGCGTGCTGTTCCTCTCCGGCTACGCGGCCGACGCGCTCGACGATCGCATCCCGCCGGCCGCCGGTCTGCTGCAGAAGCCGTTCACGTCCGAGGAGCTGCTGCAGCGCGTGCGCGAAGTCCTCGATCGGCCCGCGTCGTGACCGGCGCCCGAACCCGATGAGCGGACCCCTCGAAGTCGTCTGGGCCTACCGCCGCACCGGCAAGTTCGCGTTCCACGTGCTGACCGGGGCGCTGGCGACCGACGGCGCGTGCGCCGACGTGCCGATCACGTTCGCCAGCGGCGTCGCCCAATTGACGGCGGCGATCGGCGCGGCGCTCGCGAACGGCCGCCGCGTGCTGGTCGGGTGGTCGTTCTACTCGCCGGACTTCGCGCTGCTCGCCGGCGAGCTCGCGACGGTGCGCGCCGCGGTCGACGATCCGCGCGTGCTGCACGTCGCCGGCGGCGTGCACGCGAGCGCCGAACCGCTGGCGACCCTGCGGGCGGGGTTCGACCTGTGCGCGATCGGCGAAGGCGAGCAGACCATCCGCGAGCTGGTCGGCGCGTGGCGCAGCGGCGGCGACCCGCGTGCGGTGCGCGGCGTCGCCTTCTGCGAAGGGGCGGAGCTGCGGCGCAGCGGCCGCGGCGAACGCATCGCGCTCGACGATTTCCCGCCGTTCGGTGCCGAGCACGGCCGGTTTGGCCCGATCGAGATCACGCGCGGCTGTGTCTACGCCTGCCGGTTCTGCCAGACGCCGTACTTCGCCGGCGCGAGCTTCCGCCATCGCTCGGTCGACAACGTGCGGCATTGGGCGCGCTTCCTGGTCGGCCGCGGGTTTCGCGATCTGCGCTTCCTGACGCCGACGTCGCTGAGCTACGGCACGTTCGGCCCCGAGCCGGACCTCGCGGCGGTCGAGGCGCTGCTCGCCGGCGTGCGCGAGGAGATCGGGCCCGAGCGACGGCTGTGGTTCGGCACGTTCCCGAGCGAGGTGCGGCCCGAACACGTCAGCGATGCGAGCCTGCGCCTGCTGCAGCGCTGGGTCACCAACCGGACCTTGATCCTCGGCGGCCAGTCCGGCAGCGATCGCGTGCTCGCGGCCAGCGCGCGCGGTCACGACAGCGCCGCCGTCGAACGCGCCGCCGCGCTGTGCTGCGAACACGGGTTCGTTCCGCACGTCGACTTCCTGTTCGGCATGCCCGGCGAGGACGCGGACGACGTCGCGGCGACGCTCGCCCTGATGGACCGTCTGGTCGCGCGGGGCGCGAAGGTCCACGGCCACACCTTCCTGCCGCTGCCCGGCACGCCGTTCCGCAAGGCGGCGGCGGGGGTGCTGACACCGGAGTTGCGGCGTCGGCTCCTGGCGATGGCGTCGCAAGGTCAGGTCTACGGGCAATGGCAGCAGCAGGAGGCGACCGCCCGCGACCTGGCCAACCGCCGGCAGGAAACTGGAGACCTGCCCGGCGGTGGCCGATAACCCGCGCCATGGACATCACGATCCTTCACTGCACCTCTTGAGGCTTCGGTGCACGCGCGGCGGGTCTCGCCGCGCAGATCGAAGAAGCCCTCGGCGTCCGCGTGCAGCGGCGCCGCGGCGGCCTCGGCCAGTTCGACGTCGTCGTCGACGGCGAGACGATCGCCGGCCGTGGCGGTAGTGCGCTGCAGAAGCTGCTCGGTGGCGGCTGGCCCGACCCCGAGGACGTGATCGCGAAGATCGCCGCGCTGCAGAAGGCCAAGAGCTGACGGTCCGAAGGGTCGCAGGAGCGGGCGCGCCATCGTTCCCGCCGGGAGATGGCCCCACGTGCCGAAGCGGCATATCGGGCCAGCGCAAGGATGCCGGAAATCCAACTTCCAACGGCACCTACGGTCGTCTGGTAACGTCGGACGGGTTGTCTCCAAAATGCCCCAACCGCGTTCCCAGCGCATGCTAGATCGCCATCCCCTCCTCTCCCTCTCGGCCATTGCCCTCCTCACCGTCCCGGTCGTCGCCCAGAAGGACGGTTCGCCCGCTGAACAGCAGCGGGCCCAGTTCTACGCCAGCTCGGCGTGGACCGAGTTCCTCGCCCAGACCGGCGGCCAATGGCGCGTCGAGTGGTCCGACGCGACCGGGTCGCCGCGCGCGATCTGGGGCTCGGGACTGGCGCTCGCCGACTGGCGCGAGAACACGCTGGTCGAGGCGCGTCGGCACGCCAACCAGCTGCTGAGCGACCGGCGTGAGCTGCTGGCGCTCGGCGATTCCGAGTTCCGCGAGACGATCGGCAGCCGCATGGGCCGCACCTGGGTGCTGGTCTACGACCAGTACTTCCACGGCGTGCCGGTGATCGGCGGTCGCGCCGACGTGCGCGTCAACATGACGGGGCGCGTGCCGATGTTCGGCAGCACCGCGTGGCAGATCCCGGCGAACTTCGGCACCACGCCGGCCATCGCCGCCGAGACGGCGCAGGCGATCGCCTGGCAGGCGCTCGGCCAGATGCCGACCGGGGTTTCGCAGCCGGCGCCGGTCGCGGCCCCGCGGCTCGTGATCTGGGGTGACATCGAATCGCACGTGCCGACGACTCCGTCGCTGGCCTGGGAGGTCGCCGTCAGCAACGTCGACGCCGAGGGCCAGGGTCCCATCGGCCGCTACTACGTCGACGCGCGCACCGGTGCGGTGCTGCACTACACGACCGACAAGCACGAGTGTGGCATCCCCGGCTGCACGATCGATGCGCACCGCAAGCACGCGGCGGCCGAGGACGTCGCCGCGGCGACGATGTTGCCGCCGGTCAACACGACCGTCACGGTGATGGGCTGGACGCGCACCGGCAACGACGGCTTCTCGGCGCTGGTCAACGTGCCGCTGCCCGGCCTGCAGCTCAACGTGCCTGGTGTCGGCGCGGTCACGACCGACGCGAACGGCCAGTTCACGGTCAACATCGCTTCGCCGGTGTCGATCTCGGTCGGCGCCCTCGACGGTCGCCACCACAACCCGATCCTCGGCGGCAGCGCGCCGAGCGGCTCGTTCACGGTCAATCCGGGCGTCAACAGCACGATCCAGCTGCTGACGTCGGGTGCGACGCAGCCGCAGGCGGCGCACACGACGACGTCGTGGTGGGTCGACAAGACCAACGAGTACCTGCGCGCGATCCTCGGCAACACGTCGCAGCTCGCGACCGCCGACGCCGTCGTGCCGACGGTCAACATCGCGTCGACGTGCAACGCCTACTACACGGGCAACACGATCAACTTCTACGCGGCCGGCGGCGGCTGCAACAACACGGCTTTCTCGACGGTCGTCTCGCACGAATGGGGCCACGGTCTCGACGAGCGCTACGGCGGCATCTCGCAGATCAACGGCCTGAGCGAAGGCTGGGGTGACATCGTCGCCCTCTACATCGTCGACAGCCCCGTGCTCGGCAGCGGCTTCCAGACCGCCGGCATCGGCATCCGCGACGGCAACAACACGCGCCAGTATCCGACCGGCTCGGGCGTCCATGCGCAGGGCGAGTCGTGGATGGGCTTCGCCTGGAACCTGCGCGATCGCCTCGCGCAGACCTACGGCAACCGGCCGCAGGCGATCACGGTCTCCAACGACATCGTGCTCGGCTCGATCGTCGCCAATGCAGTCGACCAGCCCGGTGCGGTGTTGGAGGTGTTCCTCGCCGACGACAACGACGGCAACCTGACCAACGGCACGCCGAACTCGGTCGACCTGATCTGGGCCTGCAACCAGCACTCGCTGCCCTATCCGGGGCAGCCGAGCCAGGTGCCGAACGACGACTGCGCGACGGCGATCGCCGTCGTCGATGGCATCAATGGCCCGTACACCAACGTCGGCGCGTTCACCTCGTCGAGCTGGCCGTGCGCGAGCGGCGCGGCCGACGTGTGGTTCAGCTACACGACGGCGTCGTCGGGCACGCTGACGGTGCAGACCTGCAACCAGGCGACGTTCGACACCGCGATCGAGGTCTTCTCGGGCGCCTGCGGTTCGCTGACGAGCCTTGGCTGCAACGACGACACCTGCAGCCTCCAGTCGCTGGTCGCGGTGCCGATCGGACCGGGTACCTACTACATCCGCGTCGGCGGCTACAGCGGCGCGCAGGGTCCGTTCAGCCTGGACGTCCAGGGGCCCGGCTCGACCGGCGTTCCGGCGACGGCGACGGCCTACGGCACGGGCTGCTACGCCGGGTCCAAGGCGTTCTACGAGCTGTTCGCGCCGAACGGGTTCGACCTCAGCGGCTCGTCGATGCTGCTGGTCGCCAACGCGGGGGCCTACACCGCCGTGCCCGGCGGCAGCTACGTCGCGCCCAGCGGCAGCGCCCAGTCCCTCGGCCTCCTCGATGACTCGACGGCGACCGTGACCCTGGCGTCGGCGTTCCCGACCCAGAGCGGGCCGACGAACACGCTGGAAGTGTGTTCGAACGGTTTCGTCTCGGTGGCGAACGGGAGCACCGCCTACACCCCTTCGGCCAGCGGCTGGCTGGCTTCGGCGACGCCGACGTGGGGCACGTGGCACGACTTCAACCCGTCGGCCGCCGGCTCGGGCGCGGTGAAGTTCGAACAGATCGGCAGCGTCGCCTACATCACCTGGGACGGTGTCTACAGCTACAACACGACGACGCCCAACACCTGGCAGCTGCAGTTCGACACCGCGACCGGCAACGTCACCTATGCGTGGCAGTCGGTCACGTCGTCGGGCAATGCCTGGCTCGTCGGCTACGCCGGCGCGGCGCCGAACACCGACCTCGGCAGCATCGACATCTCGGTGCTGCTGCCGGGCGGGTTCTCGACCAACGCGACCAACTCGCTGCCCCTGTCGCACGCCAGCACGCTGCCGCACCTCGGCGGCACCGCGACGCTGACGACGTCGCAGTTCCCCGCGTCGAGCCTGCTGGGTCTGCAGTTGCTCAGCACGATCAAGCACGATCCGGGCATCGATCTGGCCATCATCGGCATGCCCGGCTGCCGCCTCTATGCGGAGCCGACGGTGATGAACGTGCTGCTGCCGGTGTCGCAGCAGGCCACCTACGGCCTGGCGATCCCGAACAACCCGGCCCTGATCGGTGTCGAGGTCGTCGGCCAGGGCGTCGCGTTCAGCGCGGGCGCCAACGCGGCGGGCCTGATCTCGTCGAACGGCATGTCGCTGGTGATCGGCAACTGATCGACGACTCGCCGTGACGCTCCCCGCCGAGGCGCAGCGCGCGCCTCGGCGCGCGGTCGAGCGACTCCGGCGCGATCGCCCGCGAGCGGGGAGGTCACGGATTGCGGTGACTCCGCTCGCTGTCGATACTCTGCGCCAGCCATGGAAGCGGAATCCCACGTCGACCAGCTCCGGGTCTGGTTCCAGCAGGAAGGGGAGTTCCTGTCGTGCTGGCTGCGCGCTCGCCTCGGTCCGGCGGTTCGCCGCGACTTCGACGTCGCCGACCTGCTGCAGGAGATCTGGATCCGCGCCTTGCGCGTCCGGAGCAGCGAGCCGATCGCGCACCCGCGCGCGTGGTTGCTCGCGTTCGCCCGCAACATCGTGCTCGAGGTGCTGCGCTCGTCGTCCCGTCGCGCCGTGCTGCACGGCGCCTCGGCCGATGGCGAGACGATCGACGTGCCCGACGACATCACGAGCTTCACGCAACGGGTCGCGCGCAACGAGCTGCGGCAGAACTTCTTCGTTGCTCTCGACGCCCTCGAGGAAGACGACCGTCAGCTGGTGGTGCAGCACGGCCTCGAGGGCCGGCCCGTCGCCGAGGTCGCCGCGCGCCTCGGTATCACCGTCGACGCCGCGCACAAGCGCTGGCAGCGCCTGCGCGATCGTCTGCGCAGTCTGGGCTCACCGGCCGACCTGCTCTGACGCGCGGGCCGCGCGCAGTTCGGTCTGCAGTTGCCGCAGCCGATCGTATTCCTCCCAGGCCCAGTCGGTGACCGCGGGGCGTTCGCCGAGCAGTGCGCGGAGCTTCGCGAGCAGCGGCTCGGCGCCCTCGGGATCGCCCGCCTGGAGCGTGGCGCCGGCCACCCAGAAGTTCTCGCCCACCTGGTCGGGATTGCGGCGGCGCAAGAGGTCGTAGAACGGCACCGCCTCGGCCGCCTCGGCGGGCCCGCCGAAGTTGCAGAGCGAGTCGGCGACGTTCTTCGCCATGACCAGGAAACGCGGGTCGTCCTCGCCGATCCGGTCGCGCATCTCGGTGGCCACGTCGCGCAGCTGCCGGAGCACGTCCTCGGCCTCGATCACGCTGCCCGGTGCCGCCGCGATCCGGCGTGCCTCCAGCGTGGCCTTGCAGAACATGCCGCGCACCTGGAGCCTGGTGAAGGGCTCGACCTCGTCCGGGTGGGCCAGCACGATGCTCATCGCGTGGCGAGCGAGCTGCACTCCGTACGGCTGCAGGTGGTCGCGCATCCGGCTTTCGGCCTCGCCGACCAGCAGCGACAGGTACCGGGTGCTGGTCTCGCCGTAGCGGGCCCGATCGCAGGCCGCGTGGGCGGGAAACTCGACCAGGTGCACATGGGGCAGGCGGGTCTGGGACTGGAAGTCCCTGCGTTCGGGATCGACCAGTTCGTCGAAGCGCCGGTCCATGGCCATCGAAATGGCGCGCTGCTTCTGCCATTCGGCATCGAGGACCTCCAGGCGACTGGGGGGCGGGCTCGACGGCCGATCGATGGCAACCGCGGCTTCGACGGCGCGCGGCGCATCGAGCAGCCGGCGGTTGCCCGGCGTCCGCTCCACGGCAGCGAGCGCGGCGGTGACCTCGGCGAGCGGATCCGGTCGCCGTGCGCGGGCCTGGGCGTGCCATTCCAGCAGCAGCGTCTGCACGACCTCGGGATGCTGCGCGCCATGCACGGCCAACTGGCGCTGGCGCAGTTCGTGGCACACGCGCGCCGCGAACACGAGCTCGCCGTGTTCGGCCAGCGCCTCGGCGATCGCGCGTTCGGTCCGCATCGTCCAGACGTGGTCCTCACCGAGGCGGCCGGCCAGCCGCGCGCGCACGTGCCGCAGATCGACGAGCGCGCCCTCGACATCGCCAGTCGCCACGGTGGCGCGGTTGCGCGCGAGTTCGCCGAGCTGGCCGAGGATGCCGGCGTCGGCACCGGGCAACGCCGGCAGCAGGCCATCGCGGATAGCCGTGGCGCCATCGTCCTCGGCGAGCCAGATCGCCAGCGCCAGCGCTTCGCCGTGCAGCGTCGGGTCGGGCCAGTCGGCGCGAACGAGCGCAGCGGCGAGCGCCCCGAGGGCCTTCGCGTCGCCGAGCTGCCGCGCGCGCAGGCCCTGCAGGAACTCACCGATCGCCGAACCCCGATCCGCCTCGGCCGGCTCGATCGCATCGTCGCGATCGAACGCGAGCAGCCCCGCCTCCCAGCGGGCCCATGGGCCGGTCACGGCGTTCTGCGCGGCGGCTGCCAGGTGCGGCCCGGCCGCGGCCAGGCGGCCGCCGTGGCGGAGGTTCCGGCCGACAGCGAGTTCGACGCCGCCCTGCAGCTCGTTCGCCTCAGCCGACGCGCCGCCCGTCGCGCCGACCTGCATGCGCTCCTCGATCGGCGCCTCGGACCACGGTGCGGCCAGCTCGGCCATCAGCGAACGGCCGTGGTCGGCGGCCTGGTCCTGACGCCGCTGCGCTTGCAGGGTGCGCTGCCAGGTGACCAGCAGGATCGCGAGCATCGCCAGCAGCGCGAGTCCCGCGGCGAACGGGTAGGGATTGCGCCGGATGCCGCGGAGCAGTCGCCCGACGGCGCCGGGACTGCCGGTGCGGATCGGTTCGCCGACGCGGATGCGCCGCAGTTCCTCGGCGAACTCCTCGGCCGTGGCGAAGCGATCGTGGGGGTGCGGCGCGACCGCCTTGCGCAGCACGGTGCGCACGTCCGGCGACGCGACCTGGTCCACCGCGCCCTGCGCCTCGGTGCCGCGCGCCGCGAGGCTCAGGCAGTCGACCATCACGGCGGCGAGCGAGAACACGTCGCTGCGGCGGTCGGCGCGCCGGCCGCGCAGCACCTCGGGCGCGGCGAAGCGCGCACTGCCGAGGGCCAGACCGGTGTGCGTGATGCTGGCGAGCCCTTCGACCTTCGCGGTGCCGAAGTCCAGGACGACCGGACTGCCAGCGGCGGTGACCATGAGGTTGCCCGGATGCAGGTCGGCGTGGATCACGCCGGCCTGGTGGGCCGCGTGCACCGACCTCGCGAGCTGCTCGAACCAGCGCAGGGCGCCGGCGGGCAGCGGTTCGTCGGGCGTGGCGAACAGCGCGACCGGGCTCGCCTCGCGCGCGTCGCGGAGCGTCAGGCCGTCGACGTAGCGCATCACGAGGAACGGCGTCGGCCCGGTGAAGTCGGCATCGAGCACTTCGCCGATGCCGGGGTCGCGCAGGCGGGCGATCGCCTGTGCCTCGTGCCGCAGCCGTTCGACGGCATGCGCGGTCGGCGCGCTGCGCAGCACCTTCAGGGCGACGAGCCGCTGGGTGCGCACGTCGCGCGCGAGGTGGACATCGCCCTGGGCGCCGGCGCCCAACGTCTGCAACCGTTCGTAGGGGCCGATGCAGCGGTCGCGGGCCGCGGCCGCCGCCGGGGTGGCGGCGGGGTCGGCGCCGCGCGACGCGAACCACAACCGCGCGACGTGCTCCTCGTGGCCGGGGAATTGGCGCAGGACCAGCGACAGCGACTGGGCCGTCGCGGCGCAGAGCCGCAGCACCGCTTCGGTGTCGGGCGTGGCGCTCATGTCACTTCTGCAGCAGCCGACGCACGTCGGCGGCCTTCGCGGGCTGGTCGGAGACGATGAAGAGATCGAGGAGGAGGGCGTAGGTCTTGGCGAACTCCTCGGCCGATTCCCGCCGCTGGCGATGCCAGACGAGGCACTGCTGCAATTGCTCCTCGGCCGCCGCGTAGCTGCCGGTGCGCAGCAGCGCGCGCGCGTGGCGCCGAATGGCCCCACGATCGGGGATGTTGCTCCCCTCGAGGGTGTCCAGGTTGGAACGCTCGTGCACGAGGTGCGGCCAGAGTCGCACGCTCGCCGCGTCGTCGCCGTGGGCATCGGCGAGGTTGGCCAGCAGCTCCAGCACCTCGCGGGTGTGGTGCTCGATCAGGGGCACCGACTCGGCGGTCGCCAGCCAGTCGTCGGGATCGTCCTTGCCGAGTCCGCGTGCGAACAGATGCAGGGCGGCCAGCGCGAGCGCCTCGGCGCTCTCCGCGTCACCTCGGTTGAATCGCACGCCGCCGACCATCGCCAGCATCACCGGCAGCAGGCTTTCGCCTGGATCGTCCGCGCCGAGGTAGCGCCGCCATTGGCGAACGGAGTCGGTCATCGCCGGCACGATCGTCGTCGTCGGCGGGTAGCCGTGGACATCGAGCCACAGCCAGGTAAGGGCAATGCGGCCGGCATATCCCGCACCGCCTTTGAGCGCCTGTGGGCCCTGTTGGAGGTCGAGGGCGAACTGCTCGACGGCCAGGCTGCGACCGGCCGCCTGGTTGTCGGCGAGCAGCCGCTCCAGGACGCGGTTGCGCTGGTCGCGGTGGACTTCATCCCGGTCGGGCAGGGCCAACGCGGCCTCGATGCTGACGGTGGCATTCGGGACCCTGGCGAGGTCGATCGGCAAGCGGCTCAGCGCGTCGAGCGTTCGAGGGTCCTTGGGGCCCCACAGCCGCAGGCATTCGCGCAGCGCGGTCGCCTGCAGATCCGCGATCGCGGACACGCCGCTGGCCGGGGAACCGACAGCGGCGAAATCGACCAGTACGCGTGTCCGCAGTTCCTCGTGTTCGGCCGGCAGCGAGCTGGCCCCGGCCCAGGCGGCGGCGAGCACCTCACCGCAGCGTGGATCGTCGTTCCGGCGCAGGATCCTGCCGAGTCGCCACGTCGTCTCGACCACATCCGGGTGAGCCGCTCCGAGCAGCGTCGTTTGCCTGGCGAGGATCGCCTCGAGCGGCACGACCAGGGAGGGGTGCGGCTGGTCGTTGCCGACGGCGAACGATCGACGCCGCAGGGCCTCGGCGCTGTCCCCTTTGGCGCTGCCACGCGCGAGCAATTTGGCGCGATTCCGCAGCGCCCCGACTGCAAATCCGTCCGGCACCACACGCTCGGCGGCGCGCAAGAGCAGCTCTTCGGTGTCGGCTGCTTCGACGCTCTTCTTGCCGAAAGCGGCCTGCCACACGTCGACTTCGTCTTCGAGCATGCCGAAGGCGCGCACGTCGAGCCGGACGCACGCCGCCTGCAGGCGCAACGCGACCAGCGGCAGGCGCAACGGGCCACAACGGGCCGGATCCGCGAAGAGCGCCAGCGCGCCCTGGACCACCGGATCGAACGCCTGCCAGGCCTGGTGCCGGAACAGCTCCCTGGCGATGTCCGTGAGCTGCTCGGCCAGTTCCGCGGCCGCCAATGCAGGCGCCTCCGGCAGCTGCGACTCGTCCTCGTCGTCGCGGTCGATCAGGTCGCAGGCATACAGCAGGGCAGCCGATCGGGCGTCGCCCGGCGTGCCGGGCCGGACGAGTTCGCGGCGCGCGGCCGCCGTCGCGCCGCGCCGGATCTGCAGCATCGCGAGGCGCTGCGCTGCGGCACCGACCGCCGCGAAGTCGCCCTGCAGCCGCGAGGCGACGAGACCGGTGTCGGCGCCGCCGCCTTCGCTCCAGGGATCGAACGACGCCACGGCCTCGAGCACGCTGCCCTCGAGCTGCCGCGAGGCGGCGAGTGCCCGGTCGGCGATCGCCACCTGCCGCCAGCTCGCCGCGACCGCCGCGCCGCACGCGAGCAGCCAGGCGGTGACCAGCGGGTGGCGCGCGCACCAGCGCCGCGTCGCCAGCAGCAACCCGGCGCGCCGCGCCGTCACGGGCCGGCGTTCGCGCACGCGGCGGAGGTCGTCGGCCAGGTCCTGGCACGTCGCGTAGCGTCGCTCGGGCTGCCCCTCGACCGCCTTGCCGAGGATCGCCCGCAGGTCCCCGGGCAGGCGCCGCTGCAGTCGCCACGGCAGGCCGGCCGCGATCGCCGCCAGCCGCGCCGCCGGCGTCTTGCCGGCGAAGGCGCGTTCGCCGGTGAAGCACTCGACCATCACCAGACCGAGCGCGAACACGTCGCAGCGCCGATCGACCTTGCCGCCGGCGGTGAGCTGCTCGGGTGCCATGTACGGCAGCGTGCCGAGCAAGGCGTCGGTCAGGGTCACTTCGCCGATCCGTTCGGCGGGGCTCGCGAGGCCGAAGTCGAGCACGCGCGGTTCGCCGGCGGGCGTGACCATCAGGTTGGCGGGCTTGAGGTCGCGATGGACGATGCCGGCGGTGTGCACGGCGTGCAGGGCGCGCGCGACCTGCTCGAAGTAACGGACGAACGACGCCTGGTCCGCCCGGCTGCGCGGCAGCGCGAGGCCGCCGCTGACTGCGTTGGCGTGTTCGCCGAGCACGAGCAGCTCGGCGAGGCTCCGTCCCGGCACGAGTTCCATCGCGGCGAACGGCGGGTCGTGGTCGACGTCCGCCTCGAACAGGCGGCAGACGTGCGGGTGGTCGAGTCGGACCACCGCGTCGATCTCGCGGCGGAACCGTTCGCGTCGCGACGAATCGGTGACGCCCGTCAGCTCGAGCACCTTGAGGGCGACGAACCGCCCGAGCGCCGGATCGCGCGCCAGGTGCACCCGACCCTGGCCGCCGCGGGCGAGTTCGCGCAGCAGCTCGAAGCGCCCGAGCTGGCGGGCCGGCTCGATCCGGCGGTGGCTGTCGTCGACCAAGAGCAGGTACTCGCGGGCAACGGCTTCGGTGTGGGTCGGATAGCGGGACAGGTAATGGCCGAGCGGCCGCAGGCGACCAGCCTGCAGGTCGAAGGCGCACTCGCTCAGGAAGTCGACGACGGTGGGTGGTGAGGAGGTCGGCGACATGGTGGAGTGGTGGTTCCCCGCCGGATTGGACGGGAATGCGCGGCGAAATGTGCCGCGGGGCGAAGCAAAGTCCGCGGTGGCGGAGTAGCGTCAGCGCATCCGGTGCGGGAGGACTCGGAACCACATGCATCCCTCGAAGCCGGCGCTCCTCGTGTTGGTCGTCCTCGGCAACGCGTGCCACCACAGCGGTGGTGGATCGCCGCCGCCGCTGGTGACGGTGACCATCGTCGCCACGGTGCCCGGCAATGGTGCGACCGATGTCGAGCCGGACGCGGTCGTGACGGTCTCGCTCGCGAACGCGAGCCAGACGCTGCTCGCCGACGACCTGATCGTGCGCGACGGCGGCAACCGGCTGCCCGGCACGGTCGCGCGGATCGGGGCGACCGCGGATTGGACCTGGACACCCGCGATCGAGCTGCCGCGCGGGGCGAGCGTCACGCTGGGCACGGCGCAGCAGGGCGTGCTGGCGACGTTCGGCGTGCGCGAGGCGGGAGCAGGCGTCGAATACGAACTGCCGGGCGAACAGGTCGCGTCGACCGTGTGCTGGAGCAATGGTCGGCGGGCCGTGCGGACCCGGAGCGGGCGCGTGTTCGAGGTGACGGCGACGGGGCTCGTCGCGCGCTTCGTGGCCATGCCCGCGGGCGCGCGATCGTTCGGCGACGGCTCGTTCGTCGGCGAAGTCGACGACCTCGGCGTGCACTACTGCGTGCGCGGCAACCTCGACGGCACGCTGGACCGGGTGCCGACGCCGCTCGGTGTGGCGATCGGCGAACACAACGACGCCGGCGACGTCGTCGCGTTCGTGCCGTCGTCGCTGGGGGTGACGGCCGAACAGGGCCTGTGGCGGCTGATGCACACCTCGGTCGCGTGGGATCTCGCCGGGCCGCTGGTGCTCGACGACGTGCGCGATCGGCCGTCGATCGGCGATCAGGGCGTGGTCGCGCTGGCCTATCGCCTGCCGGGTCTGGTGCGCGTGTCGCGGTTCGCCGTCGGTGACCTGGCCGGTCAACACGACGACCTCGCGATCGACACCACCGAGATCCAGTACGACTTCGGCCCGGACGGCCGCGGCGTGCTCGCGCTCGGCGTGCCCGAGGTGGCGCCTCCCGGTGGCGAGGATCGGCTGGTCGTGCGCGCCGCGCGCCACGAGCCCGGCGTTGGGCTGCAATTGCTGCCGCAGGAGCTGCAAAGCTGGATCACCAGCATCAGTTCGATCCCCGAGAGCCTGCCCTTCTGGCGCGTCGACGACGTGCAGGTCGGCGACTACGGCTCGGCGGCGATCGTGCTCGCCTGTGGCGCGACTTCGATCATCCTTGCGCCGGGCGAGACCAATACGTTCTACGAGGTCGTGCGCCTCGAGCCCGATGGGGCCGTGGGCGCCGTCACGCCGCTACCCATGGTGCTCGAGTCGCTCGACCCCGCTGCGGCCAGGTTCGGCGGCGTCGGCGTGACCCCGCGCCGCGCCGAGGTCTGGGGCGTCAGCTCGATCGAGGCGCCCAATGGTGTGCTCTGGTCGCGTTCCCGCCCCGACGCAACCGCCCTGCGCGGCATCTACGACTTCGCCGTCGGTATCCGCGTCTATGGCGATTGGGACTTCGCGGCCGACGACTCGGGCCGCGCGGTGCTCGCGATCGATGAGTTCGATCTGCTCGGGACGCTGCTCGGGTCGCGCGTGATCGCGATCGATTGATGGGTGGGCGTCATCGCGTGACGCGCCGAGGCATCAGCCGCCGCGCATGCCGCGAACTGCGATCCGCTCCGGTGCATTGGCCCGTGCTCGGCGGGGCCACGGCCCCGCCTCCGACTGCTTCGGTCGCCCTCCTTGCCGGACGAAATCGGCGCACTCGGACGCGGCGGTGATGAATGCGGATTTGCCGTTGTTGCGCGCTGCTTTCTGTGAGCCACTGGGAATTTGCCTGATTGGTTGCTGGATCGAAGTGGCGCATGACGCGGCCCCGCTAGCACGCTGAACTTGAGGTGAACCCCATGTTTCTGGAGGCACCCCTTGACATGCGCAGGGGGGGGTATCACGAATTGGCGGAGCGCAATGCCCGCCAAACCAAGAAGGAAGTCATGCCCAACCTGCTGTGTTCGACGTCTGGTCTGCTCGCCATCGCTCTAAGCGTAGGCTGCTTGCCGGCCCAGCATCTCCAAGCCACTGCCAAGTTCGACAACGGATTGACCGCCTCTTTCAGCCTCACGAACTTCGACACGGCCGACAGTGGCTCTGGTAACATCTACTCCTACAATGGCCAAAGCGTCAACTGGTATGTCCAATGGACACGTGACGATGAAGGAAATGTGACGATCACCTACCAAGGAACACTGAACTCAACCTTGAAAGAGGCCGCCAAGGAGAGTGACGGTGGTGATGCCACCTTGAACGACGGCAACAATACGCCAGGTTCTTGGACCCGAAGCTGAGCAATAGCGTATCCCACCGGTGGCTGCTCCCCATTGCGGCCGTCGCGCTTGCGCTGGCATTCGCGGCGATGCTCCACCATTACGGGACGGAAGCGCCTCCCGGCGATGCGACGTCGGGCGATAGGCGTGGGCTGCCTGGAGTCGCGATGCCACCGGTTGCGACTTCGACCGCGGAACGCGAAGCCGCGCGGCCGACTCCGCCTAGCGACCTCACGGGTAGCGTTGCATGGTCTGACGGCGTGCTGATGGTGTCCGGTACGGTGGCCGTATCGGACACTACCTGTCCCCTGCGTGCCGATGGAACGTTCTCGGCCAAGCCTGACGTCGAATCGATATCGGGGATCCTGGAGTCCGGTAGGGTCACCATTTCGATTCAGCCTGCCTGCTGGCTAGGCGACCCGTTCACGATGGAGGTGCAAACACTCGGCGTTGTCGACGGGTCTCTCCGCCTCGCAGCGATCGTTGTGCCGGCAAGCGTCGATGTCGTCTGGCACCTCGAAGCCACGGCTGTGATCCGCACCTTGGTGCAGGAGAACGAGGGCAAGGGGCTTGATCTGCTGGCGGTCGATGCGGGTACGGATGTCGGCCCCATCCTTGCTCACGGCGAGTTCCCTTTGCGGGCGCTCGACTCGGGTGCGCGGCTCAGGGTTCCGATGGCCCGGGCCGTTCGCTTCGTATGTAGAATGGCGGGAAGACGAATCGGTGGGGATCTCTACCTCTATGCCGGCGCCCCAGAGGCCCTGTCTCGGGCGGAGCCGCGCAACCTCATGATGCGTCTTGACGACGGCAATCTGTTGCGGGGGTCTGTTCATGGGCCTTCAGGTGAGGGATTGCCCGGAGCGCGAGTCGATTTGTCCGTGCCCTCGCCGCTGACGGCCACCGGCCATGAGACCCGGTCGGTTTACAGTGACGATCGTGGCACGTTCACCTACCTCGGGCCTGCAGGCGAGCAGAGACGGGCGTCTGCCACGTTTCTCGGCGTGACCTCACCCGCGACCGTTGTCGCTATCGGGCAATCTGACGTCCGCCTCACGGTGGACCTGGCCAACCATCGGCGAGTTCGGCTCGTCCGTAGCGGGCGGCCCCTGGATGCTTTCGAGTGCGGAAGGCACACCCAATTGTTCGGGCGGCAGTCCGAGCCGCGACTTACGAGCAGAGTGGATGGTCTGTGCTGGCTGCCGCCGTGGCGAGAGGATCGACCGATCTTCGCCACCTGGCGCGACGAGTACGGCTTCCGCGAACAGGAGGTGCCGGTCGGCGATTCGCGCGAGGTCGTTGTGATCGATGTCGACGCCTTGCCGCGCACCTTGCTGTCCACGGTGCGCATCGCTGGCCTTGGCGGCCTGCCCCGCTACTACGTCCAACTTCGGCTGCTCGACCCATTGTCTGCATTGCCGGTGGGGGATCGTCAGGCGGGCTTCCGGGAGGGGGTTGATCCGCTTTTTCTCGGTGTTCCGCGCGGTCGCTACCAGCTCCTGGTCGAGCGGGTCGATCCTGGCGCGAGCGAGGTCGTCCTGCGGCACGAATTCGTGCATGGCGATGTCGACCAAGTGATTGACGTCGCCGGCTTGATACGCAGGTAGTCCCGCCGTCCGCCCCGCTACACGCTGAACTTGAAGTGCAGCACGTCGCCGTCCTGGACGACGTATTCCTTGCCCTCGATCCGATACTGGCCCTTCTCGCGCGCCGCGGCGACGCTGCCGCAGGCGACCAGGTCCTTGTAGGAGACGGTCTCGGCCTTGATGAAGCCGCGCTCGAAGTCGCTGTGGATCAC